>JBKJJB010000341.1:0-12093 GCA_046598235.1 Chitinophagales bacterium | reverse complement strand
ATTCACCAAATCTTTTTCCACACAACGGATTCGCGCCAATACTGCGTTTCAAAACATAAGCACTTCGTTTGCACAATTGGTGTGGAAAAGTGGGAATCAAAAATCTTAAACCGAAAGATAAATTCGTTCACGTTTTCAAAAACACCCCGCTATTTTAAATCTCTACAAACATAAATTTTATGGCAAGAAAGAACGAGAAGAAAGGATTGAAGTTTGATCGCCTCTATACAAAGGAGGCCGTGTCACCGTTCGATTTATTTGATTATGATTTACGCTCCAGCGTAATCCGCAACCCGGCAGGCGATGCTGTGTTTGAAATGCATAACGTGGAAGTCCCTAAGGGATGGAGTCAGGTAGCAACTGACATCCTCGCGCAAAAATATTTCCGCAAAGCAGGAGTGCCGCAGCCCGATGGAACTTTGGGTGGTGAGCGCTCTATTAAACAAGTAGCACACCGTTTGGCGGACTGTTGGAAAAGTTGGGGAGAGCGTTACGGCTATTTTGCTTCTGCAAAAGATGCAACTGTATTTTATGATGAATTAGTGTATTCGTTGCTCGACCAAATGGCGGCACCAAATTCTCCGCAGTGGTTCAACACAGGGCTTTATTCGGCTTATGGCATTAAGGGAAAACCGCAAGGTCATTACTTTGTAAATCCCGATACAGAAAAATTAGAAGAATCTACTTCTGCTTATGAAAGACCTCAGCCACACGCTTGTTTCATTCTATCTGTAGATGATGACTTGGTAAACAGTGGTGGAATTATGGATTTGTGGACTCGCGAAGCGCGCATCTTTAAATACGGCTCGGGCGTTGGAACTAACTTCTCGAATATTAGAGGAGAAGGCGAAAAACTTTCAGGCGGAGGAACCTCAAGCGGCTTGATGAGTTTCCTGAAAATAGGTGATGCAGCAGCCGGTGCTATTAAAAGCGGAGGAACTACCAGACGTGCCGCTAAAATGGTTTGTCTTGATTTAGACCATCCGGAAATTCTTGATTTTATTGATTGGAAAAGTAAAGAGGAAGATAAAGTAGCTGCGCTGATTGCAGCGGGTTATGATTCTCACTACGAAGGCGAAGCTTATAAAACAGTAGCAGGTCAAAACTCTAATAACTCGGTTCGTATTCCAAACTCTTTCTTCCATACATTAGAGAAAGGCGAAAACTGGAACTTACTCGGTCGCAGCAACAAGAAGGTAATGAAATCAATTCCTTCCAACGAACTGTGGGACAAAATTGCAATGGCTGCCTGGCGTTGTGCTGACCCTGGTGTTCAGTATGATACTACTATCAATGAGTGGCACACTTGTCCTGAAGACGGACCTATTCGCGCTTCGAACCCTTGCAGCGAGCATATGTTTTTGGATAACACAGCTTGCAATTTGGCATCCTTCAACCTTCGCAAATTCTTCAACGATAAAACGCTTGAGTTTAATGTAACAGGCTTTGAGCACATGAGCCGTGTTTGGACAACCGTATTGGAAATTTCTGTGTTGATGGCACAGTTCCCGTCTAAAGAAGTAGCACAGCTTTCTTACGAATTCAGAACATTAGGATTAGGTTATGCTAACCTTGGTTCTGTTTTGATGGTAAGCGGCATTCCTTATGACAGTGATAAAGCGCGTGCATTTGGTGGTGCTATTACCGCTATCATGACAGGCGTTGCTTACAAAACTTCTGCGGAAATGGCTGCTTCACTCGGACCTTTCCCTGGTTATGAAAGAAATAAAATACACATGCTTCGCGTAATGCGCAATCATCGTTTGGCAGCTTACAACGCTGACACAACAGCATACGAAAACATTGAAATTAAGCCACAGGGAATTGACCCTAAATTCTGTCCTGATTATTTATTGAAAGCAGCTACTACTGCTTGGGATGATGCTTTGCAACTCGGAGAAAAATATGGTTACCGCAATGCGCAATCAACTGTAATTGCTCCAACAGGAACCATTGGTTTGTTAATGGATTGCGACACTACTGGAGTTGAACCGGATTTTGCTCTCGTAAAATTTAAGAAGCTTTCGGGTGGAGGATATTTCAAGATTGTAAACGAGTGTGTGCCTGCTGCCTTGGCAAATTTGGGTTATGCTGAAAATGAAATTGATGCGATTGTAAAGTATGCTAAAGGCAATGCCACATTGGTTGGTTGTCCGCACATCAATGCTGATACGCTTCGTGCAAAAGGATTTAATTCCTCAGATGTAGAAAAAATTGAAGGCGGATTGAATGCTGCTTTTGACATCACGTTTGCTTTCAACGTGTGGAGTTTGGGAGAAGAAACTTTGCAACGTCTCGGATTCACTTCGCAACAATATAACGCGCCTAATTTCAACTTGCTTCGCGAACTTGGTTTCAACAAAACTGAAATTGAAGCTGCCAACGAATTCGTGTGCGGAACTATGACCATTGAAGGCGCCCCTCTTCTGAAAGAAGAGCATCTTCCGGTATTTGATTGCGCTAACAAATGCGGAACGAAAGGACAACGCTTTATTCATGCACACGGGCATATCCGTATGATGGGCGCGGTGCAGCCATTCATCAGCGGAGCAATTTCTAAAACTATTAACCTTCCGAACGAAGCAACTGTAGAAGATATTCAAAACTGTTATGAACTTTCATGGAAACTCGGCTTGAAAGCCAACGCGCTTTACCGTGACGGATGTAAACTTTCGCAGCCACTTTCTAATAAGAAAGATGAAGATAAAGAAGACAAAAAAGAAACTGCTGAAGCAACTTCTGTTACGCAACCTCAAGTATTCAGCAAACTGACTCCTGAACAGGTATTGGAAGCGGCTCGAGAAATGATGCAGGAATCTACCGACACTAATTTCATGCGTGAACTTTCGCGTATTGTAGAGCGCAAAAAATTGCCTCACAAACGCAGAGGATTTACTCAGAAAGCCAAGATTGGCGGACAGACTGTATTCGTTCGCACAGGTGAATATGATGACCATACGTTAGGAGAAATTTTTGTGGACATGCACAAAGAAGGTGCTTCGTTCCGCTCGCTCATGAACTGTTTCGCTATTTCAGTTTCTATTGGTTTACAATACGGTGTGCCACTCGAAGAGTTTGTAAACAAATTTACGTTCACTCGCTTTGAGCCAAGCGGAATGGTTGACCATCCGAACATCAAGAACGCGAGCTCGGTAGTAGATTATATTTTCCGTTTGTTGGCGTTTGAATATTTAGGACGCACTGATTTAGTGCATGTAACTCCGAGCGAGTTGAGCATGCGCGAGCGCAGTCCGATGGATTTAACCAGCGATATTTCAGAGGAGCCGATTAAAACTAATGCTACTTCGAATGCTGTTCATCCTGAAATGAAAGAAACTTCGAAACCAACTAAGAAGGATGTATCGGAAATGAAAGTAGAGAAGAAACTTACCCTAGCCACTAATAACTCGATGAGTGCTTTCAACAAAATAGCAAGCGAAATGATGGGCGATGCACCGCCATGCAGCGTGTGTGGAAACATCACTTTGCGCAGCGGAACGTGTTACAAATGCTTGAACTGCGGCAACTCAATGGGGTGTTCGTAAGCCCCCTAACCCCCGAAGGGGGAATAAAAATACAGCGGGAGTTACAAAGGAGTAGCTTCCCGCACCTAACAAAAGCTCCGAAAATTTCGGGGCTTTTTGATTTCTGTAATTCCTACCTTATCGTTTTTCTCTTTATCTTCGGTAACAAATTGAAATATGACCTACCTCTTAGAAATACAAGAAACCCCTGAGTCAAAACCGCTTCTTGAACATTTGCGGACATTGAAGTATGTAAAGATTAAAAGGGAAGGAGACAACACGAAAAAGAAATATCATTTCACTGATGAAGAAATGGCTTTGCCCACTGGAAGAAAACCCACTAAAGAAGAGTTTGAAGAATGGCTCACAAGACCTGACAAAGATAAAGGCGCAACTGGCGAAGCAGTTCGCAATCGCTTAGTAAAAAAATTGCGAAAGAATTTCCCTGCTTCTAAATAAGTTATCATGTGCGAGTTGGTTATTATGAAGCGCGCAGAAAATGCCGTTTACAAAGTTGCCCAATACCGCGCCTCGGAATACTTTCCTTCAACGTGCGAGAAATTTATCAATGAAGTGATTGACTTTTGCTTGAAACATGCCTCTCTTAAAATAACTTACCCGCTTTGCAAAAGCGCAACATTAGCTAAACACGATTACTCTTGCATTGTGTTTAAAAAGAAATGGGTAATTGCTTTTAAATATTCTGATAAGGAGTTTCGTGTGTATCGCTTTATCTGGGGTCCTAAGTTGAGATAATTAGTATTTGTGAATCCACGTGAACTTCAAATAAAAAAATTTATCTACAATTTGCCTGAAGAGCGAATTGCAAAATACCCTTTGGCTGAGCGTGATTTAAGTAAACTGCTCATTTATCGAAACGAGAGAATATCAGAAGACGTCTACCGAAACATTGATGAATACATCCTCGAAAACTCACTACTTATTTTTAATAACACAAAAGTGATTCAGGCACGTTTGTTATTTAATAATTCAACGGGTGCTAAAATTGAAATTTTCTGTTTAGAGCCTGCTGAAGAAAATTCGGAAATGGCATCGGTAATGAGTCAGAAGAAAGCAGTGCGCTGGAAGTGCATGATAGGCAGGGCAAGCAAGTGGAAGGAGAAAATTCTCAAACATCAAACAGAAAATTTTACACTTTCTGCTGAAATCATTTCCAGAACAAGCGATGCATTTGTGGTGGAGTTTAGTTGGCGGCCGGAGGAACTTTCGTTTGCAGAAATTCTTGACCAAACAGGCATGATGCCAATTCCTCCTTATTTAAAAAGAGAAAGTGAGGAAATAGATTTTAGCCGCTATCAAACGGTGTATGCAAAACACGAAGGTTCCGTGGCTGCACCAACTGCCGGCTTACATTTCACCGAATCAGTTTTTGAAAAATTGAAGTGCAAAAATATTTCTATAGAAGAAGTTACACTACATGTGGGTGCAGGAACTTTTAAACCTGTAAAAAGCAAAACCATGAAGGATCATGAAATGCACGCTGAGTTGATTGATGTAAGACAAGAAACAATTGAAAATATCGCTCAAGTTGTTGGTGATAACACCAACAACGGCTACAGCAATCGCAATGTTATTGCTGTTGGCACTACTTCTCTCCGCACCATTGAGTCGCTTTATTGGATGGGAGTTAAAGCTAAGTTGAACCTTGATTCAACTTTAAATGAATTGGAAATAAAGCAATGGGATGTTTATGAGCAGACTTTCCAGGTTTCAGAAACCTCGAAAGTCTGTAAAGCACTAGAAGCCCTTCTTCTGTGGATGAAAAAAAATGAATTAGAAAGATTGATTTGCAAAACTCAAATCATGATAGCTCCTCCTTATAAGTTGAAAATTGCGAAGGCACTTGTCACAAATTTTCATCAACCAAATTCGACTTTGTTATTATTAGTTGCTTCCATTCTTGGAGATAAATGGAAGGAGATTTACGATTACGCTTTGGAAAATGATTTCCGGTTTTTAAGCTATGGCGATGGAAGTTTACTTTTCGCGCAGTGATGTTTATTTTTTATCAATCGGCTTTCCGTCTTCTTTCTCGTTAAACATTTTCTCTCTGAATCTTCTCTGTCCGCGAATGTTGAACCAAATCAACACACAAAATCCAGCACAGAAAAACGGGAAGTAAACGCGATTATCAAAAGTGCCGGTAGTAACAAGATTAAAGACCGCTACGACTACTGCAACAATAGCCGCAAGTATCCACGCCTTTTCTAAATATTGTAGAAATTTCATAGTTCCAATTTATTCCAATTCGTTGGTCTTTACTTTTATTGTACCGGTAATATGTTTTATCTCATAATCGGTAAAATTTTCATTGGCAGTCATTCCGTTGCCATAAATGATTTCATCGGCTGTGGTAATCTTTACAAACGAATTGGAGTAAATAATTTTTTTGTCTTCATCCCAAATCAATTCATCAGTATTCAGCACTTCGCCTTTATTATTTATTACAACTACGCTATCGCGAGCTGTCATGGACTTACTATTCTCTATAGCTGTGGCATACTTTGCGGTAAGTTTACTTTCAACGGCATGTACTTCATTATAAAACAGAATCTGAATGCCGTCTGAAAATTCAAGGTAAGGTTTTTCGGTATTGTATCTTGTTACAGTTGGTCCGCTTGCCTGAATGCGCACTACACCATTATCCGAATAATTGATTTGAACATTCTCTCCCTTTTCAATCTTTACATTGGCGCGTGAGATAATAAGCTTTGCTTCTTCGAGAGGGTATTTGCAGGAAGAAAGCAAAAGGCAAAAGGCAAAAGGCAAAAGGCAAAAAAGGAAACAGGAAGAAGGGAATCTATGCCGGGAATGACTATCAGCCAATGCTCCATTATTTTCAATGGTCAATGGTCGTTTGTCAATGGTCATCCTAATCAAATTTGCGTTTAATAAACCAAATATCGTTGAGCACAATTCCGACAGTGAATTTATAGTACGTTTCGCGGATAGTAGATTTATCACTACCTCCTCTCGAACCAAAATCCCCGGTCAAATTAAGACGCGCAACAGACTTGAACGGGAAACCGAATCCAACTGTTCCGCCCGCTTCGGTCAAACTAGCTCCTTTGATATTGACTTCGCTCTTTCCGTAGTAACCTCCTAAACGATACTGAACGCGGTTAAAAAATTTCCGTGTGTCATCATATTTTGGAGTTATCTGCGCACCAAAAGAAAGACGCCAGCTATCATTTAACCCTCCGTTATTAAGAGGTGATTCGTACTTCTTCCAGTTCATAAATTTGAAGTCGGTGCCTAGCATCCAAAATCTTTCGTTGCCAAACATTACACCAGCTCCAATATTAAACGGCAAAGTGATACTCTCTTTTTTGTTGAAATTTCCTTGTGGAGTATCAATGGTTTCTACGCCAAAGCTTGTTACTGCAAAGCGTTCCCAATAATTGGAAAGTTTTGCCTGCATCCTCATTCCGCCCGAACCATACGCGCCAACAGTTACAAATATATCGTTGCGGATATCCGGGTCGTTGTTGTTGTGATAAATTCTTTTTTGATACTGAACGCCCACGTTGTATACAAAACTTTTCACATTCATGTTAGTGATGTTACGCGTACCATAAGCGCCTACACTGTCTGGAAACGTAATTGTTTTCTGATAGTCTAATTTGCCGAATAGAAATCCTGCATTTGCTCCTACTGAAAAGCCTTTTACTTTATACGCACCTCCGGCATACGCCTGATACAAGGAACCTTTACCGCTGAAAATTTCTCTAAAAGTACCAACCGTTGTATCATTAAAATTCTGAACGAAATTGTAGTTGATATTGGTGTAAGGCAGCAAACCGATACTAACTGCCCAACTGTTTTTCTTAGGATTAGGAACAAATGCTATGGCAAAATGATTAATAGAAGCACTGTTGGCTTTATAGGTTGAATCTTTTATTGAGTTACTGGTAGTAATTCTAACTCCGTCAATATTTGCTCCTATTTCAATAGTTGTTCTTGTAAGCGAAGCATAAGAAGCCGGATTGGTAAAGTTGATATTTACAGAACTTGCGTAAGGCGCAGCTATCTCTCCCATTGCTTTGTTAGCAGAGAAAACTGTAGAGCGCACATAGCCCAAACCATATCGAGAATAAGGTGAAGCTGCCTGAGAGAAAGATTTTAAAGAACCAAGAATGAAGAACCAAGAAATCAAGAACGATAACCTGCAACCTGTAACCCTCAACCTGTAACTAAATTCTGATTTCATTTAAAGATTATAATTCAAAATACGATTCATTCCCTCTAGCACTAAATTAGGGCGGGCAAATATCTCACATTTGAGCAGAGTAGCAAAAGTATCTGCGTTACCTCCGGTTACCACTACTTTCAAGTTGTCAAAACGTTTTTGGTATTGTTTTATTATGCCACTTACCTCTTCAATAACCCCGTTTATTCCTCCACTGGCAAGCGACTGGTAAGTATCATTACCAATAAGTTCAAATGATCTTATATTCCCAGGAAAAACCAAAGGCAAGCTTTCGGTGTAATCGGACATTGCTACAAAACGCATAAACACTCCGGGTGAAATAGCACCACCCAAATACTCCTTTCTATTATTTACAAAATCGTACGTAATGCAAGTGCCAAAATCTATCTTTAAAACATTTGTATTGGGAAAAAGAAAATTGGCTGCGACACTTCCCGCAATTCGGTCTGCACCTAGGCTTTCCGGGGTTTTATAAAGATTTTTTATAGGCAATTTTATTTTATAGGTAAGAACAACTGTATTTATTCTACTGGCTTTCAATCGTTTTTGAATAGCTAGAAATGAACGATTAGACCCGCTCCTTGAAACAATCGCATTTTTAATTTCATATTTCAACAGAATGGATTTCAAAAAAGATGTGTCTTTTACAAACGCTTCCCTGAGTCCATTCTTATCGAACAAACCGAATTTCACATTCGTGTTACCAATATCAATAGCGAGGTTCATTTTAATATTCGTTTGCCTGATACATATTTAACAATAAAACTTTGTTTGTAGCGGGGCTGTATCTGGCTTTTCCAGTAGCTCTGACATTCCTCAAATTTGGAATATTTACCCAAGAGATATTTATATAAACTGTCTTCCTGCTGCACTTCATAACCTTTCAGGTGCGTATAATAATTGGTATCAAGAGGAATCAATTTCTTCAAGGCATAAAATTGAATTCGGTAAAAGGTGTCTAATGTTATTTTCAAATCTTTTCCTGTTATAGGAGTCATGCTTGTGCTTACATCTGTTTTAAGGTTGCTTGAAATACTTGCCGATGATTGTGGAGCAATTTCTATTGGCTTAACCGGTGCAGGAGCAACAACAGTATCTTTAATTACAGGAACACCAAACACCGTTTCAACATTATTTTTTGCCTTCTCTAATTTAGTGTTTTTCTTAGCTGTAGGAACTTGCTTTGTTACCACAGGTTTCTCCGTCTCTTTATACAACATATCAAGTGAAGGTGAATTGGGTGAATTGAGAGAAGTTACCGCCAGCGCAGGTGCATCGCTCGGCTCTATATCCTCTTCGCGTTTAAGACTGAATTTATTGTTGAGCGAAGCTTTAGTAATGTTGATGGTTTCCTCCACATTATTTACCGCCAATTCAGTCATGTTATATTGAATTTCATCTGCATTGGCGCCCAGCAGTTTGCGAATTTCGTAAGCGCTGTTTACAGCTCTTCGCTTTTCAATGTAAGGGATGTTCGCTAAAATATCGCCATTCTCAATTCCCGAACACGGAACAGAAAAAACTCTCGGTTTGCCTTTCACCGAAGTTGTATCATAATAAGTATAAACCGGAATAACTCCCCAATCATTTATATCTGTTGCGCCCGTGAAACTGTTTTTCTTCAGTTCCATATCTATGATATAGCCATTGCGGTTTCGCATTTCTTCATTGCTTGCAATCAGGTTTCCGAGAGAGTAGGCAACTATTCCTTCCTTCATCATTCCGTTGGAGTAGAAATTCATATAGTCAATCCGCATAGGTGTGTTTGGCTGAGTGCCCACTACAAAATTTGCACCCTGCTGAAAAGCGAATTGCACTAAATCCATTTGCTGAAAAGAAGGAATCTCCTGTTTGTTTACTCCCCAATCAAAATATACAACAATAAAGTCGGGCTTATTCGCATGAGCCATGCGCATATCTCGTTCAATGGCAGATTTATCAGGTTCGTTGATTACAAAAGTTTGGGAAATAGCAGGTCGCGAAGCAAGAGTAGTATAATTGAGCACCGCAATACGAAAACCTTTTTTGTTGATGATAAGCGGATTATTACCGTTGCGCTCCATAGCATCATTAAAGGCACCTGTGTGGTTAATGTCGTACGAGTTCAGCAAATCGCGGGTTCTGTTTAGCGTTGGCTTGTCAATATTAGCGGTATGAATATTGGCGTGCATCACCGCATTGATGCCTGAATATTTTAATGCCAATGCAAATTCATCGGGCGATGAAAACATGTCGGTAGAATTTTTCCCAAACGATGTTTTAAGATTAGCGATGGTAACATCACCCAGATTCAGCAATGGCTGTATGTACCTCAACTCGTGCTTGAAATCGTATTTGTTCTGCGCTTCGTCATACGCATAGTGAATGTGTTTTTCGGTTTGATACACATTGCCGGCTATCATTAAATGCAAGGTGCGAAACGAATCAACCTTAGCAATATCGGCATCGTCACCATTATCTCTTGGTTGAAAGAAGCGATGTCTTATATCAATAAGCGAAGAGTCGTTTTTCTGCTGCGAGAATGAGAATTGAATGCTGCTTAAAGTAAGAACCAATAAAATCATTCGGCTCATGCGTAACTCAGTATTTCCTCGTTTTCAATAATGCGGGTTCCTAACCTCATCCGCCCTTCGGGCACCTTCTCCGAAGGAGAAGGAAACTCTTCCAGCGCAAGTTTCACCATCACTTTTGCCAGCAGGTCAACGGGAGTTCCTCTGTATTTTTTCAAAGGTCCGGCAAAAAGAAAGGAAAGTTTTTCTGCGGCAAATCTTCCTATGGCTTCGCCCGTTCTCTTTTCTTTCCGGTCGCCTAATAAAATAGAAGGACGAAAAATAAGCAGCGATTTGAAATTGAGCTTAGTTAATGCTTCTTCCAATTCGCCTTTCACTTTGCTATAAAAAATAGAGGAAGAAGCATCCGCTCCCATTGATGATACGAGGATAAATTTCTCCGCACCATTCTGTTTTGCTATTTGTGCTGTCTGCAACGGAATTTCATAATCAATTTTACGGAAAGCTTCTTTACTACCCGCTTTGGCAATGGTGGTTCCCATAGCGCAATAAATGTGGTGGGCTTTTATTTCGGAGCTGTGAAGATGGAGATGATTGAAATCAACAATAATGTTTTTGATTTCGCTGTTGGTGGTTTGCAGTTTGGTGCGGGTAAGTGCAATAATGCTGCTGTAATGCGGAGAAGCCAGCAACTCTATTAAGCACTGCTCGCCCGTAAGCCCTGTGGCACCTATTACTAATGCGGTTTTGCTCATGCCGCCAAAAATAAGAATTGCACCCTAACAGCATTTAAATACAAAAACCCCGCGTTGGGCGGGGTTTTTGTTGGGTGTTTTGTTTGTTGCCGCAGAGTGCCGAAGCGGACACGCTGCGGGGGGAAAACCGAACCAAAATCAATGTAAAGCGAATCGGTATCGGCATAGTAATTTATTTTCATATTGTTATTGCTTCAGCATCTTTTCATAATCGGTGTGCGAACCTATCCAAAACCAAATAATGGTTTCATCTTCTTTTACACCCAATGCTCTATATGCAATACTTACTCTTACACTATATATTGCTTCTTTGGGAACAACCAACTTGAACTGAATACCCGGATGCTGTGGGTTATCTTTCCAGAGTTTATATGCTTTACGCGAAAGTTGTTGAACGTGTATCGGTAATTTTTTGAAACACGCTCTAAACTTAGTTGTGGTAACCGAGTTCATTACCAATCGCCTTTTTTAGTTTTGTTTTGTTGATGCTCTTTCAATGCTTCGTTGGCAAGTTCTGAAAGTTTAGCAGTAGAGTTTTTAAAAGTTACATCCCACAATAACTCATCCTGAATAAGTTCAGCAATAGCATTTTGTTCTGCCTTACTCAACTGGCTTAATTCATTTATTACTTTTTCAAGTTGTGTTATCATGGCTTCCGATTTTTATTAAACAAATATAAAAACAAAAACCCCGCCTTTGCGCGGGGTTTTTGTTGGGTGTTTTGTTTGTTGCCGCAGAGTGACGAAGCAGACACTCTGCGCGGGGAAATAGATGTGGTGGGCTTTTATTTCGGAGCGATGAAGATGGAGATGATTGAAATCAACAATAATGTTTTTGATTTCGCTGTTGGTGGTTTGCAGTTGGGTGCGGGTAAGTGCAGTAATGCTGCTGTAATGCGGGGAAGCCAGCAGCTCAATTAAGCACTGCTCGCCCGTAAGCCCTGTGGCACCTATTATTAATGCGGTTTTGCTCATGCCGCCAAAAATAAGAATTGCACCCTAACAGCATTTAAATACAAAACCAAGTAGTGCAACCACTAATGCTATTTAAGCGCAAAGTGCCGAAGCGCACAC
>JBKJJB010000081.1:0-9360 GCA_046598235.1 Chitinophagales bacterium | reverse complement strand
CATTAATGATAGCTACAACTCGGACATTGGCTCACTAAAAATTGCAATTGACTTTTTAAACCAACAAAATCAGCACCCTAAGAAAACAGTGATTCTGTCTGATATTTTACAAAGCGGAAGGGGTAAAATAGAGTTGTATTCAGAAGTGTTGAATCTTCTGAAAGAAAATAAAGTGAGCCGTTTTATTGGAATTGGTCCCGCGCTTTGCCGACAGAAGAAAGTGTTTTCGAAAAATGAATCGCTGCAATTTGAGTGTTACGAAACCACTGATGACTTTTTAAAACATCTCGACTCATCCCGTTTTAATAATGAAGTTATTCTATTGAAAGGAGCGCGAAAATTTCGATTCGAGGTGATTGGAAAATTTTTGGAGAAGAAAGCGCATGAAACTGTTTTGGAAATAAACCTGAATGCGCTTACACATAATTTAAAAGTTTATCAATCGCTGCTGAAACCGGAGACAAAAATTATGGCAATGGTGAAAGCTTTTAGCTATGGCAGCGGAAGTTTTGAAATTGCAAACGTATTGCAGTTTAGCCGGGTTGATTATCTGGCAGTGGCGTATGCCGATGAAGGAATTGATCTTCGTAAAAACGGAATCACATTACCCATTATGGTCATGAATCCCGAGCAGCGCAGTTTTGAAACAATGATTCAATATAATCTTGAGCCGGAGATTTATTCACTCAGTTTGCTGGAAAGATTTTCAGAAATTCTTGCCTTGCTCAGAAATGGCGATGATGAGAAATACAAAATTCATATCGAACTCGAAACCGGAATGAACCGACTTGGTTTCAACAAGGAAGAAATTCCTGAACTGATTGAAAAAATAAAATCGAATCATCAGTTACAGATTGCATCGGTGTTTTCGCATTTGGCAGCAAGCGAAGACAATGTGTATGATGATTTCACTAAAGAGCAAATCAAAAATTTTGAAGAGTTGAGCAATTCGATTTGTGGTGAATTCGATTACAAAATTCTTCGTCACATTCTCAACAGCAACGGAATTACACGTTACACTAAATCGCAATTTGATATGGTGAGATTGGGAATAGGACTTTACGGAATTGATTCTTCGGAAAAGGTGGATGGCAAACTGATAAATGTTTCTACACTCAAAACAACTATCTCACAAATAAAGCAGGTGAAAAAAGGAGATACCGTTGGTTATGGAAGATTCGGGAAAGTTTCGAAAGATAAGACCATTGCAACTGTTGGAATTGGCTATGCAGATGGCTTAAGCAGAAAGCTTTCTGATAAAAATGGGAGAATGTTTTTGAATGGGAAACTCGTTCCCATTATCGGCAACGTTTGTATGGATATGACCATGCTCGATATAACCGGAGTAGATGCAAATGAAGGGGATGAAGTAATTGTGTTTGGAAATAATCCTACTGTGGAAGAAGTTGCTGAAGCAGCTCAAACAATTCCGTATGAAATTCTTACAGGAATTTCAGGGCGGGTGAAGAGGGTTTATTTTCAGGAGTAAGCCCCTCTAAATCTACCCGAAGGGGAGACTTTATTCCTCCCCTTCGGGGAGGTTAGGTGGGGCTATACTTCCTTCAACAACGTTCTAAATACGGTAAACTTCCCCGGAAATAAATCAAGTCCTTCTTTCTGCAAACGCGCTGCGTGTTTTTCTTTGTAATCAAAGTAATCGGTAAGGTTATTGGCGAAGTATTGAAACGCGTAAGTAACTCCATCGGTAGTGTTTTCTTCCAACACTCTATACACTTTACTATCAACAAAACATCCTGTTTCCATTACTCGTGGAATGTGTTCTTCTTTCATCCACCTCAACCAAAGATCGTGAACACTTAAATCAATCTTTATTGTTACGTTGTAAATTATCATAATGCTTCGCAATGATTACACAGATAACAACCGTTGATTACACCGATTTAATCGGTGTAATCATTATTAGTTTATTCTGGCAAATTATCTCCTCGTAATAATCGGTATCTCTTTCTAGTTTCAATCACCAGCAGAGAAGAGTTATAATCGGTGATGATGGTTTTATAAAGTTCCATCGCTTTCTCTTTATTATTGAGATGTTCTTCGTTTATCTCTGCGAGTAAGAAAGTTGCATCATCACCTTTTAAATCCTCCTTGTAGTTTTTGATGATGTCTTCTAATAGTGGAACTGCTTTTTCAAATTCCTTTTTCTTTACAAACATCTGTGCCTTTACATACTCAATATCATCGAACAATGCGTGACCCGGAAATAAATAGGTAATTGTATCAAGCGTTGACTTGGCTTCATCATCTTTGTTCTGATACATCAGCAACTCAGCGTGAGCAAACATTTGCATTGGAGTTTCGCTCGTATCCATTCCAAGATTATCAATGATGAAAACAGAAAGGTTAATAGCGTCATTCGAAATCAATTCAGAAGTTGAGCTCTTCAACGCTTCAAGCTGTGTTTGTGTCCACTCAAAATCGCCTCTGAAATATGCAAGCTTTGCATTTCTAAATCGTGCTTCCTCGCCAAGGGGAGAATCTTTTTCATCCTTATCAACCTGTGAATAGAGCAATGTTGATTCCCACACTTCTCCTTGAATCAGATAAAAATCTCCAAGCGACAATTTGGTTTGGTTTTTCAGTTGACGATTTACACCTTGCATGGCAATAATTTCATCGCATAAAATAATTGCACTTTTTAAATCGTGTAGATAAAAGCCTTCGAGGTCTGCAAGTTCCTTCATGCTTTGTGCTGTCTTAAATCCTCTTTCATTTTCGTTGATGAATAACAGATAGTCATTCTTCAACCCCTCTAAATCGGCTTGTGTGTAGTTAATGTTCTTAGAGATTTTTTCTTTGCGGCAATTGAGTAATTCGGTGCGCGCAGAAAAATAAAGTGTGTTGTCTTTCCCTTTGTTCACCACATATTCAAATCCCGAAATGGCACTTGTATAATCCCCTTCGGTTTGCGCCATGCGTGCAATATTGATAACGCGGAAACCATTTTCGCTTTTGCGCTTGTCTAATGCTTTCATCTGTACCAGCGCGCCTTCAAAATCTTTATTCTGAATATAAACCCAGGTTAACAGATCAATAAAATCTTCGTTGTTGGGGTTCTTCTGCACCTTCGCATACAACTGCGTCTCCAATTCTTCCAACAACTTTATCAACTCGCGCGAAGTTTGAACAGTGTTTTTAATTGTCTGCACGTTCTGCGGATTCACTTCCAGATTCAGAAGATAATATTTCACCGCATTGGTTACATCGCCCTTGTTAAGGTTTGTCTGCGCCAACTCAATGCTGAAATAGGTTGGATTATTAATAAGCTTTCCGCCTTTTTCATATACAATAATTACGTAATCATATAAGCGATATGTTTCAAAAGCATTAGCGATATTACGAACAGAGAGCTCAGTAGGTTTCAGTTCCTTCAAGGCTTTTTCGTATTGCTCTTTTGCTTTATCCGCATTCGGAATTTGTGAGTACATGTAGCCAAGATCAATAAGAAACTGAGGAGGGTTTTCATTCTTTTTAATCTCCCTCTTCACTACTTTCTCCAAATCATCATACTTTTTAAGTGTTAGCAAACACTTGTAAAGTGGCAAATAAAATTTGATGTCGTTATTGTTTTTCTCCCATAATTCCCGATACAGTTCAGATGCTTTATCAAACTCACCATTTTGCATATAGCTGGCGGCAAGTATTTCATCTCTGCCTTGTTGAGAGAAAGCAAAAGTGAAAAGCGAAAAAAGAAAAGTGAGAAGAAGAAAGAATTTTTTCATTACGGGATGAAGATAGAAAGTTGCGAAGGTTATTTAAACAGTTTAACGCTAATTAAACTTCCTGTTGCTGCACCTAAAGAGTTCGCAGCTATATCCAACAGGTCGAATTGACGGCTCACGGTAAATAGTTCCTGCATTATTTCTATTGCAACGCCATAAATAATAGCAAGGAGTATTATTTTGATGGAACTGCGTTCATGCAACACAGGAAACAAATGCTGTTTCTTCCAACCGAAAAACATCAGTAATGCCAAGACGAAGTAGAACATGAAGTGAACTGCTTTATCAAGATTCGGAATGTTGATTTTAGGCAACCCACCTCCGCTAGTGAGGCATAGCCACAAAATAAAAGCCGCCCAAAAAAAGGACGGCAAATTATATTTCAGAAAATCTTTCAACAGTTAGTTATGCTCCTACATGTTTTTTGTATGCCTCCGCATCCATCAGCAAAGCTAACTGCGAAGGGTCGCTGAATTCTATCTTCACCATCCATCCTTCTCCATAAGGGTCACTGTTCACCACTTCGGGCGCATCGTTAAGCGATTTGTTCTTTTCAAGAATTTTCCCCCCAACAGGAAGAAATAAGTCTGAAACTGTTTTCACAGCTTCTACTGTTCCAAACACCGCATCTTTCTCAATAGTGTCTCCTACAGTTTCAATTTCTACGAAAACAATATCACCTAATTCTTTTTGGGCGAAATCAGAAATTCCTACTATGCCTGTATTTCCTTCTACACGAACCCATTCGTGTTCTTTACTGTATTTCAAATCTGCCGGAAAATTCATGTTGAGGTGTTTTAATTAAGAAGGCGTGAAAATAGGAAAGGTTAGAAGTTTTCAAAAGAGCTTATTGACATGAAATTGTTTTAATAATCAATATCTCAATCTAACATACTGTGAAACAATCTCTACGCCTTTTGCGTAACAAAGCACGATATGTCATTCTAATGCTATGGGTTATCATTTTAAAAGTCAATCATATTTTATGAAAAAAATCTTCTCTGTTGTGGCAATTATTGCTTGTGTATTAACTGCAAGCGCCCAATCACCACAAAAAATTGCCTATTCAGCCGAAGTAAGAGATAACTCGGGGCAATTACTACCTTCTGGGACTCCTGTATCTTTGCGATTCACTATACGTAACTTATCTGCTACCGGTACAGGGGTTTTTTTTGAAACCATAAACACCACCTCAAATCAATACAGTACCGTAAATGTGGAAATTGGTACAAACAATAACTTGGGCGTAGTGGACTGGGGAAATGGCGCCAAATATCTACAGGTAGAGATAGCTATAAACAATTCAGGAACTTACAAAAACACTGGAGCATCTCAATTGCTCAGTGTTCCTTACGCGTTATATGCGGCTAACAGTAATATCGGGCCTACAGGATATACAGGACCTCAAGGGGTTCAAGGTCCTGCGGGTGTTAGAGGTGCAACTGGACCAGCTGGTGCTCTAGGTGCCACAGGAACTCAAGGAATTGCAGGTCCGGCCGGACCTGCAGGTTCAAGCGGAGCAACAGGGCCAACAGGCCCTCAAGGCATAAGAGGGCTGATGGGATTAAATGGTGCTGATGGCACTATGGGTCCACAGGGACCACAAGGTATTCCTGGTGTGGCAGGACCTGCAGGTTCAAGCGGAGCAACGGGACCAACAGGTTCTACAGGAATTACAGGACCTGCCGGTAATCGTGGTCTTACGGGACCTGCGGGACCAGTTGGAGCTAGAGGGGAAACAGGAATGCAGGGTCCAAGTGGAATAACGGGTACTCAGGGACCTCAAGGTATTCCAGGAACTACAGGCGCAACAGGTGCCGTGGGTCCACAAGGACCCATTGGTACTACAGGTGCTGCTGGTGCAGTAGGTCCGCAAGGTCCTACAGGTGCTGATGGTATCAATGGAAGAAATGGAATAGGGATTATCTCAACCGTAAACAACGGAAACGGAACTTTCACAATAAATTACAACAACGGAACTTCTTTCACTACATCTAATTTCACCGGTCCTGTGGGACCACAAGGACCCATTGGTACTACAGGTGCTGCTGGTGCAGTAGGTCCGCAAGGTCCTACAGGTGCTGATGGTATTAATGGAAGAAATGGAATAGGGATTATCTCAACCGTAAACAACGGAAACGGGACTTTCACAATAAATTACAACAACGGAACTTCTTTCACTACATCTAATTTAACCGGTCCTGTGGGACCACAAGGTCCGATAGGTCCTTCTGGTGCTGATGGTGCAGTAGGTAAACAAGGTCCTGCTGGTGTAGATGGAATTAATGGAACAAATGGAGTAGACGGAGCAGTTGGACCTCAAGGTCCGATAGGTCCTACCGGTGCTGATGGTGCAGTTGGTCCACAAGGTCCTGCTGGGGTTGATGGTATCAATGGAACAAATGGAGTGGACGGAGCAGTTGGACCACAAGGTCCAATAGGTCCTACGGGTGCTGATGGCGCAGTAGGTCCACAAGGTCCCGCTGGAGTTGACGGTATCAATGGAACAAACGGTGTTGATGGAATAAATGGAGCTGATGGTGCGGTTGGTCCGCAAGGTCCTGCTGGTGTGGATGGAATCAATGGAACAAACGGTGTGGATGGTGCGGTTGGACCACAAGGTCCGATAGGTCCTACGGGTGCTGATGGCGCAGTAGGTCCACAAGGTCCGATAGGTCCTACCGGTGCTGATGGCGCAGTTGGTCCACAAGGTATTCAAGGATTAGTTGGCGCAACAGGTGCAACTGGTGCACAAGGTATTCAAGGAATACAAGGTGTTACAGGTGCCAATGGAGCAGACGGTGCTGATGGCGCAGTTGGTCCACAGGGTATTCAAGGGTTAGTTGGTGCTACTGGTGCTCAAGGAATACAAGGTATTCAAGGGATACAAGGTGTTACAGGTGCTAATGGAGCAGACGGTGCTGATGGCGCGGTTGGTCCACAAGGTCCACAGGGTATTCAAGGATTAGTAGGTGCTACTGGTGCTCAGGGAATACAAGGCATTCAAGGTGTTACAGGTGCCAACGGAGCAGACGGTGTTGATGGCGCGGTTGGTCCGCAAGGTATTCAAGGATTAGTTGGCGCAACTGGTGCACAAGGCGTTCAAGGTATTCAGGGAGTTCAAGGAGTAACAGGTGTAACAGGCGCAACAGGCGCACAAGGTATACAGGGGGTTACGGGTGCAGCAGGAACAAACGGAACTAATGGCGGTGCAACTGGGGCGACAGGCGCGACAGGAACTAATGGAGTTGACGGTGCTACAGGAGCAACAGGTGCGCAGGGTATACAAGGTATTCAAGGTATAGATGGACCTACAGGCCCACCTATGACCATTACTGGTTTAGAGTTTAATCCATCTGGCACTTTAAATATTACTACTTCGGTTCCGCAAAGCATTACAACTGCTATTAGCGCATGGCTTACAACCGGTAATTCAGGAACTTCTGATACAACTAACTTTATCGGAACAACCGATGCTATTGACTTTGTAACTAAAACAAACAACACCGAAAGAATGAGAGTTCTTTCATCGGGCAATGTAGGTATTGGAACTACAACACCGGGAAGCACACTTGATGTAAAAGGTGTTTTGCGCTTAAGCGGCTCTACATCGGGCTTTGTAGGTTTTCAACCTGCTGCTGCGGCAGGTTCTACTACCTATACTTTACCAACTGCCGATGGAGCAGCCGGTGAGCAATTGACTACAAACGGATCGGGTATTTTATCGTGGACTAACGTAACCACCAATACTTTATCATCGGCAACCAATACTATAACCAGTACCGTAAACGGAGTAGCGGCAACTGCCAGCGCGGTAAACAGTGTTGCGAATAACTCATCGGTTAATACACTAACCACTTCAGTAAACGGGGTAACGGGCGCAGGAGTAAATATCATCAACAGCCATACAATTATTTTATCTGGAAATATATTAACCAGTGCGGTAAATGGTATTTCCGATACTTCTTTTGCGGTTTCAACTGTGAGCAATACTTCATCAGCCAATACTTTATCTACAACAGTAAATGGTGTTGCGGGAACGGCTGTAAATATCATTAACTCAAATGCAGTTTCTTTAAGCGGAGCCAATTTAACCAGCACCGTAAACGGAGTGGCTACATCTGCACTCGATTTAACACCTGCAATTGCTGCAACCGCATGGAGATTAACAGGTAATGCAGCAACAGTAGCCGGAACTAACTTTATAGGAACAACCGATGCTGTTGATTGGGTAGTTAAAACAAGCAACACCGAAAGAATGAGAGTGCGTGCAAACGGTAACGTAGGTATAGGCACTTCCAGCGCAGGCCAGTTATTTGAAACCATGAATGGCAACATTCTTATTAATAATAACAATAACTCAGCGGGCCAACTCAGATTTGCCGAGCCAAGTACCTCTGGAAATAACTATACTGCTTTTAAGGCAGGCGTACAGGCACAAAACATTTCTTACACTTTACCTCTTGCTGATGGGACTTCGGGTCAGCGATTAACTACTGACGGCAGTGGTAATTTGTATTGGGCTGACTCTGCCTTTGTTATTGCTACCTTCCGCAGAAAAACAGCTAACGAATCGGTTACCAGTAGCACTACGTTGCAGGATGATGATGATTTTACATTTCCCGCACAAGCCAATTCTACCTATGAGGTTACCATGATGATAAGAGTTGATTGTGCGCAGGGTGGGCAGGTTAAAATGAAGATAGTGGCGCCCGGAGGTAGTAGTGCATTTATCGGTGCATTAACTACCAAAGGGGGTAATAGCCAGGTTACCTATATGCCAAGCCCAACCACCACGTACCAAATTACTAACGGTTCTTTGGATCCCACTACCGATATGATTATGATAACCGGCACTATATCAACAGGGGGCGCGGCAGGTACCATTAAAGTACAATGGGCGCAAGTGACAAGTGATACTTATCCAACTGTTTTTTATGCCGGTTCGTATCTCAAAGCTATTAAGATGCAATAAGCCCGTGGTGCTTACATAGGTCTTAAAAACAAAGAAGTCGTCTCAAGTCAATATGGGGCGACTTTTTTGTTTTGTACACATTCTGTTACTAAATCGGTTTATATTTAAGTAGGTCAAGCTGTTTTTTTGCAGAATGAGCGACCGAAGCAACAAAATAGTATTCAAAACCTACACGTCCAATCAGTTGATGTTGCTGCCGCCATCACCGGATGAGAAGATAGCGGAGCACCATCCGGTTAGAATAGTCAACTGGGCTATAGAACAAAAAAACTCCCGAACCATTTGCCGGTTCGGGAGTTTCGCAAAAACAGATTTCCGAAGTTTTTAAAACTTCGGAAATCTCCGATTATACAAACCAACTCTTCACCCACATAATGAACGAAGTTGTTTCGTGACTGTTTACCGCAATCAGCGGAGCAATAGTTAAACCAACCAGCGATGATAATTTGATAAGGATGTTCATGGAAGGACCCGAAGTATCTTTAAAAGGGTCGCCCACTGTATCGCCTACCACAGCCGCTTTGTGCGGTTCGCTTTTCTTGTAGAAGGTTTCCTTCTTTCCGTTCACTTCAATTTCAACTCCCTTCTCGAAAGATTTTTTTGCGTTGTCCCATGCACCACCGGCATTGTTCTGGAAGATAG
>JBKJJB010000293.1:0-5885 GCA_046598235.1 Chitinophagales bacterium | reverse complement strand
CCTACTGGAATTAACCCAGATAGTACCATTCCAGTATTCACCTAATTCGCTTATACCTACGATGCAAACAATAATGAGATAAGCGAATTAGGTGAATACTGGAATGGTACTATCTGGGTTAATTCCAGTAGGCAAACCTCCACTTATGATGCCAACAATAATTTGATAAGTGCATTGTATGCATACTGGAATAGTGGTACTAATGCCTGGGATAATAACGAAAGGGACATTTATACTTACGATGCAAACAATAATCAAACAAGTAATGTTAGTCAAACCTGGAACGGCACTACATGGGTAACCAGAAATAGGAATATCCGCACCTACGATTCCAACCAATACGAAATAAGCTATTCCTACAATGGAGGTAGTATTAATGGCTCTTGGGGTTATGGAGATAGTACACGTAACTATTCCTGCCGGACTATGACAGCCATAAACGAGGTAAATGCAAATACGCTGCACGCTGTTCTATACCCCAACCCGGCAAGCAACCAACTAAGCATCAATCTAAATGGTTTGCAGGCTGAGCAAATAAGCATATACAATGTAGATGGTAAACTGGTAAGTGATGCAAAGCAACCTGCTAATAATAGCGTAGATATAAGCGCGCTGGCTAAGGGAGTTTATGTAGCCGAAGTAAAAGCCAAGGAGGGCATGCAAAGACTTAGATGGGTGAAACTATAAAGTAATAGAAGCCTTCGCTTTGAGAAAAGGCGGAGGCTTCTATTTAAGAATTCTCCCTCCCGCAGCGTGTCCGCTTCGGCACTCTGCGGTAATAAAAACCGAAGTATGAAATGCAAATACAGTACAAAAATATAAACCCCGGCAGCCGAAAAGGGGATATAGAGAGTAGGCAACACTTAAACCCATTAGAAAATGAAAAACATAACTACCCTAGCTTTTATTCTCTTAGCCGGTGCCTCAATGGCGCAAAAAGAACTTATTGTTACTGCCACCCCGCAAGCAGCCGAGTTGTACCGCAAACTCAACAACGGGGGCGAAGTAAAGATGGGCGCTAATCCTGCCACCGTAAAACTCGAAAAGGATGTGCCGTTTATTGTAGAAGCCCGCCTTAGCGGCTACGTATCGGTTACCCGCACCTTTATCCGCAACGATAAGGAGTTCCGCACCGACAAAGCCAAAAACCCCCACGAGAAAATTGAACTCACCGAGCGCATAATCACCCTTAACACCAGCCCGGCAGACTGCCACATATTTGCCAACGGTGCCGATCGCGGCAAAGCCCCGCTTGATATAGTGATACCGCAAGGGCAAAGCATAAGTGTAGAAGTAAAGAAGAGCGGCTTTGTAACCCAATCAAGAACTTTCTACAACAAAGAAGGACAGGACGACCCCACTACTTCACACCTCTTTAAACTCGAAGACCGCACGGTGTCGCTCAAAACAATTCCCAACGATGCCACTATTTATATTGATGATAAAAGGAAAGGCGAAGGCAATGCCGATGTAATTATTACCAAAGAGAAATGTGCCGAGGTGCGTGTAGAGCGTGTGGGCTATGTAACGTTCACTGCTACTTACTGCAATAAAGAAAATGAACCCGCTCCGCCACTGAGCGACCAGATACGTCTTAAAACCCGCTTGGTTCAAATAAATCCGCAGCCCGATGATGCTATTATCATAATTGATGGTAAAGAAGTAGGCAAAGGAGGATATACACTTAAGCTGGCCGAAGACCAGTGCGTAAAGGTAATGGTGAAAAAAGATGGTTATATGTCAGAAACACTAACCCTTTGCAACAAAGAAGGTATGCAAACCCCCGACCTAACCCTTACCCCTAAACTTAATACCGATGAAGCCTACAGCGAATCGGCAGAAAGTGATAAAGCCAACCGCAACTTTAATGTAGAAATAAACCCCGATATGAAAGAGTTAGATGCATGGAAGGTGCTTAACAGCATCGTGCAAACTTATTTTGATGAAATTGAAACAGTGGATGCCTCTACAGGTTATTTAAAGACTAACTGGGCGGTGGGCAAATTTAACGGCAACGCAACCATTGTGCGTACCCGTATTGTAGTTACCACTGCCTCTATCGCCCCTTTAAAATACAACCTTAAAATACAAAGCGAATCTACCGATAACCCTACGGCTAAAGTAACCGAGAATAAATCGGAGTGCGTAAACCCTCCCATTACCCGCGATGATTGCTTTTACCCCTGGCCTCGAATCCTTCGCAAATACAATGACTTTATAATGGAAGTGCAACGCAGGTTACAGGCAAAGTAGAATTTGAGTTTATTAAAAAGTTTATAATTTTAAAAATCATTTAATTATAGTTCCGTGAAAAGCATAAACATTACAAACAGCATCACCCACCGTAGCAGCCACTCACTTTCCCGCTATTTGAGTGAAATTAAAAAGTGCGGTTCTCTATCCCCTGCACAAGAATGTGAATTAGTAAAGAAAGTGAGAGAGGGAAATTATCTTGCTCTTGATAAACTCATTAGTGCTAATCTGCGGTTTGTGGTGGCAGTGGCAAAACATTATCAAAATCAGGGTATCGGTCTTCCTGATTTAATTTGCGAGGGTAATCTGGGTTTGCTCAAAGCCGTACAGCGCTATGATGAAACCAAAGGATTTAGATTTACATCTTATGCAGTGTGGTGGATACGTCAATCTATTTTGCAGGCACTAAGCACTTATTCGCGTTGTGTGCGCCTTCCGCAGCATAAGATTAAGACATTGCGCAAAATCAATGTGGCGTTTCTGCAATTGGAACAGGAATTTGAGCGGGAACCAAGTATGGAAGAATTAGCGAGTTTGATGAATATTGAGTTATCTGATGTTCAAAGTGCTCTTAGTATAAAAATGAAACAAGTATCTATTGATGCTCCTTTAAACCATACCGGGGAAATCAACTCCTTAGCCGACATAATCAATAATTCCAATGCAGAAAGACCGGACCATGAAATTTCAACTAATGAATCTATGAGAATGGAAGTTGAATCGTTGTTTGCCGGCTTAAATGAAAATCAGGCAGAGGTGGTAAAAATGTATTATGGTTTTTATGGTGTAGAGGAAATGACTCTTTCTCAAATTAGCAAAAAATTAAATGTTTCGAGTGAAAGAGTCAGGCAAATAAAAGATGCTGCCCTAATCAGAATAAAAAAATCCATTCATTGTAAGCGGTTAAAAGAGTGCATAAATTAACAATATCAGATAAGGGGATTCAAATTTCAGCCATTGGTGTATTGTTACCAAAAAGTACGGTTTAGCAACGCTTTAAGCGGTTGTTGGTCGCTGACCAACCACCAACATAAAACAAAAAAATGCTGTTGGTCAGGCGACCCACAGCGGCAAGGGAAAAAGTAATTAATAATGATACTTACACGAAACAACAATAATAGAAGAGGCGGTTACCTTATAAACTAGGCGGTGCTCTTTGGTAATCCGTCTGCTCCAGTATCCTTTCAATTCATGTTTCAGTGGTTCGGGCTTGCCGGTTCCTTTGAAGGGTTCAGTTTGAATTGCTTTAAGCAAATCATCTATGCGATTATAAATTTTGGTGTTGTTGTTTTCCCATTCCTGCAATTGATGCAGGGCTGTAGGCGAAAACTCAACATCCTTCATAGCTTGCCTACGTTTACTTTAATCAGTTTGCCTGCTTCGGCTTCTTTAATTGATTGTTCCAGCATTTTACGGTTAGCTGTGCTGCGCAGCAGATATTCTGTTTCGTCCGGCTCATCCTCTACCATAATGGCAATCTTGCTGCTTTTTTTAAACAGCGTTTTTAGTTTCAAAAGAAACTTTGCGTCAAGCTCCTTGGGGCTGATATGGAATTCGGTATACATAGTTGATAATGTTTTTGCAAAAGTAAGTAAAGAAGTAAAGAAACAGAAATCAGATAACCTATGCGGTTGTTGGTCGCTGACCAACCACCAACAGTGGAAGAAGTAAGTATTCGTATCCTACTTAACGGATCTGATTAGATGCAATAATTCCTGTTTATATATTTTTTGTAGAGGAACTTCCTTGTCCGCCACTTTTACGGTAAGGCTATTGATTGTTTCAAGATGTTTTAAGTTAATAGCATAGCTGCGGTGTACACGCACAAAAAATCCTTTTGGAAATTCAGAGATGAAGTCATCGAGTTTTGTTCTGATAACAAAATGTTTTTTTGCAGTATAAATACTCAGGTAAACATTGTCACTTTCAATATACAGAATATCATTGGTTTCGATTTTATGAAACAGATCGCCTTCCTTAATAAACATTACATCTTTCAGATATTCTGCTGAACCGATACTTTTATTCTCTGTTTTATTCAGACTATTAAAATTGTTAGAAGCAATTTCAATAGAACTATAAAGATCATTTTCATTAAACGGCTTTACCAGATAAGCATTGGGCTTAACTTCTTTCGCGCGGTTAACTGTAGCATAATCGCTGTTGGCGGTTAGAAAAATGAAAGGGATTCCATATTCTTTATTAATCGTATTGGCTAAATCAATACCATCCAAATCTCCTTCAAGCATAATATCAAGAAGAAGCAAATCGGGCAATTCGGTTTCTATCATCTTTAAAGCATCCTTGTATGTGCGAACAGGTTTTGTGGGCTGATAGCCGATTTGCTGCAAGGTAACTGCAATACTTTCAGCAATCAAAAGGTCATCTTCCACTATTCCTATTTTCAATGGCTTCATCAAGAATGTTTCTAAAAGTTGATAGTAAACATAAATATAAACTCGCTTCCGTTATTATTAGAATAATTCAGCGTAGCTCCTATTTGCTGTGAAAGAAGTTTAATCAGCCGTAACCCAAGTGTAGATGCATTCTCTAATAATTCAGGGGATGCTAAACCGGGACCACTATCTGAGTAAATCAATTTAACTTTTTTGCCTTTTGATTTTTGAGTTGTGTTATCGGTATCAATGTTCGTGAGAGAAATTTTTACTTCCCCTGATTCTGAATTGCTGAATGCATATTTAAAAGAGTTGGTGAATAGTTCATTAAGAATTAAACCAAATGGAATTGCTGCATCAATCAGCAAATAGGTTTCAGGAATATCCCATTTAATATTTATATGTTTTGATTGTTCGCGGTATAGCGACTGAATTTGTGCAGTCAAATCTTTAATGAATGCATTGAGTTCTACTTTCTCTAAGCCATCAGTTTGATATAACTTTTGATGAACCAGCGCAATAGAACGAACACGACTCTGGCTTTCGGTAATTGCCTTTTTTGCCTGCTCATCTTTAAGTCCCGCACTTTGCAGCATGAGCATACTCGAAATAGTTTGCAGATTATTTTTAACGCGATGATGAATTTCCTTCAACAGCACTTCCTTTTCATGGAGCAGCGCTTCTTTTTCAGTTAGTGTCTTTTCCACCAATGATTTTTGCTGTGAAATTTCTATGGTTCTCAGTTTCACAGTTTCTTCCAGCTTGAGGTTTCGCTGTTTTAAAATATTTTCTCTGGTTTTTATGGTTACCATCAACCCACCGATTATTACAACCAGTGCAATTAACCGAAACCACCAGGTATTCCACCAGGGAGGTTTCACTATAAAAGCAAATCGAATTTCTTCACTGCTGCTTGCACCTTCAGTGTTAACTGCCTTCGCTTTAAAAACGTATTCTCCCGGACTGATATTTGAATAAGTGATTTCATTATTTTTGGTAGCAGCCGACCATTCTTCATCCTGACCTTCGAGAATATAGGTATACAATACATCTTCTGTTGTGAGTGCCTGAATATCGAACGTAAGCAGATTTTTATTGTAAGGCAGTTTTAAGTTAACCGGAAGGTTATTGTGAGTTGTATCGGTAAATTTTCTCCAATTTACGTTCTGATAAGACAAGCGAACACCTGTAAGTTGAATTTTAGGGGATAGGGTTTTAGTGAAATCGAAGTTATTA
>JBKJJB010000274.1:0-6830 GCA_046598235.1 Chitinophagales bacterium | reverse complement strand
ATTGCCGATGAAGAGCAAAAGAATGACGCAAGAAGAAAACACATCCATTGGTTAAGTCCATAATTTTTTTTCATAAAAACCTTATATGCCAAAGCAGTCATTATTTTTGGGCGCTTTAATAAACAGCGCAATAAAACGAGCTGTTTATAGTTTTATTTCACAAACATCCGAAAAATTGCGCGCTAAGTCGAAATATATTGCTTTAATGTTTTTGATACTGTCTGTTTCCTCCGAAATATTTTCTCAGGATGTAGCAATGAGTCAATACTTTTCAGCCCCGCTGCATCTCAATCCTGCTCTTGCAGGAATTTCTTACGGACCGCGAGTTACAGCAAACTACAGAAATCAGTGGAGTGCGCTTGGTGATGGATTCAACGGTGGATATACTACTTATTTGGCTGGTTTTGATATGCACATTGATAAAATACGAGCAGGCGTGGGTGTTTTGTTTGAAGGAGATCAAGTCATGAATAACCTCTACGCCAGCTATAAAGCAAGCGTTATGTATTCGCAGCAGATTAAGTTTAACCGCAAAATGGCAATGAAAATTGGCATTCAAGGCACCTACGTTCATACACGAATAAAATGGAATGAGTTATTGTGGAGCGACATGGTAAACCCATATACCGGATTCTATAATAATATAGATGTTAGAAACCCTACCGGTGAGCCAAATCCGGGTAGAACATCTACCAATACCGGTGAAATGGGAGCCGGACTATTGTTTTTTACCGAGAAACTTTATGTGGGCTTTGCCGTAAATAACTTATTGATGCACAAAGAATCTTTCAGTGATGCAAATGATGCAAGAGTTCCAATGAAGTTTACGGTACACTTTGGTGCAAACCTTCCCGTAAAGCATAAAAAAGATACGAGGTACAATATTTGGGTATCGCCAAACGTTCTTTTTGTGAATCAAGGTCAGGCATTTCAAGCTGGAGCCTCGTTTTTGACCGGGATCAGTTTTGTTTATTTCGGTTTGGGTTATAGAAATGTTATTAGAAATTCAGATGCTGTTATAGGATATTTGGGATTCAAAAAAGGAAAATTCAGAGTGGGATACAGCTATGATTATACGATGTCGAAGTTGGCAGGTAAAACAGGCGGAACCCACGAGTTGTCGTTCACGTTTAATTGGACGGGTGATGACAATTCTTTGAACTCAAAAAGGAATAAGAATTTTGTTGATTGTCCTGAAATATTAAAGTTTTAGAATACTGTTAATTTGTAAGCGAAAAAGAATTTCGAGAGTTAATATTTTGACCTTAAATTTTAAATTCTATTTTAGCAACCTTATAAAAGAACCCTTTAAAAACTAAACCTAATCTACCAATGAAATTACGCAATCTGTATCTGCTTCTCGCACTACCATTTATGGTTGGCGTTTCGTCATGCAGCAAAGAAAAATCATCTGTAACAGGATGGAACTACAATGACTCCAAGAACGGAGGATTTGAAGTTACAAAATACCAAGGACAGGAAACCGGTCCGGGATTGGTGTATGTTCAGGGAGGTACTTTTATGATGGGTAATACCGAACAGGATGTGATGTATGAATATCACAACGTTCCCCGCAGAGTAACTGTGAGTACTTACTACATGGACGAAACAGAAATTGCAAACGTTCACTATCGTGAATATTTGTATTGGATGGTTCGCGTTTTCGGAACCGATTTTCCGGATGTAGTAAAAAGAGCTTTACCTGATACTTTAGTATGGAGAGATGAGTTAGCTTACAACGAGCCTTACGTTGAGTATTATTTCCGTCACCCGGCTTATGATTATTATCCGGTGGTTGGTGTTAACTGGCTTCAGGCAACTGATTTCGCTTCATGGCGTTCAGACAGAGTGAATGAAAGAATCCTTATCAATCAGGGAGTGCTTGCAGAAAACCCTTCGCAAGTTGGTAGTGATAATTTTAATACTGAATCATATCTAGTAGGTCAGTATGAAGGATCGGCAGGCAAGAGACCTATGAAAGATTTAAATCCTAATGGAACCGGAACCCGTCACGTGCGTGTTGAAGATGGTATCATGTTACCGAAATACCGTTTACCTACAGAAGCTGAATGGGAATATGCTGCTCTTGGTTTAATTGGAAATCAACCGATGACTTCTGAAGAAAGAATTACCGACAGAAGAATTTATCCTTGGAACGGAACTTCAACTCGTTATCCTAAATCCGGAATGTGGCAAGGTGAATTCCTCGCTAACTTTAAAAGAGGACGCGGTGATAACATGGGTATTGCAGGTAAGTTAAATGATAACGCTGATGTAACTGCTCCAGTAAAATCTTATATGCCTAACGATTTTGGTTTGTATAATATGTCAGGTAACGTAAACGAGTGGGTAATGGATGTTTACCGTCCGATGACTACTTCCGATGGAAACGATTTCAGAACGTTCCGCGGTAACCAGTTTAAAACAAAAGTGTTGGATGCAGATGGAAACCCTGTTGAAAAGGATAGCTTGGGTAAAATTGTATACCGTGATGTAACTCAGGAGGAAAGCGCTAACCGCAGAAATTACCGCAGAGGAGAAGTAAGAAATTTTATTGATGGTGATGAAGTATCAAACGTAGATTACAAATTCGGTCAGTCTTCTTTGATTAACGAGGATGTTCGCGTTTACAAAGGTGGTGGCTGGAAAGACAGAGCTTATTTTCTTTCTCCCGGAACAAGAAGATATTTAGATCAGGCACAAGCAACTGATGATATTGGATTCCGTTGTGCAATGGATAGAGTAGGTTCGCCATCGGGTAATTATATGAAGGGCGGGAAAGGTGGAAATAGCTTCCCGAAGGAAAAAGGGAAAAGAAAAATGAAAGGATAAGGTCAGTTAGTAGTTAACTGTTAATAGTAAATACAGAAAATCCCTCGAAAAAATTCGGGGGATTTTTATTTTCCGTTTATGCAAATTGAAAAGTTGTACGAAAAATTTCTCGCATCAAGCGGTGTAACTACTGATACACGTGCTGTAAGTAAAGGCAATATTTTTTTTGCTTTAAAAGGAGAAAAATATAATGCGAATTTGTTTGCGGCAGAAGCATTTGAAAAGGGGGCACAATATGTAGTGGTAGATGAAATTGCAAATGCAGATTGGAAAGAAAAGTTTGGAGAGTATTTGATTTTAGTAGAAGACTCTTTAGAAACTTTACAACATGTTGCTGGATATCATCGGCAACAATTGAAATGCCCGGTTCTTGCAATTACAGGTTCCAACGGAAAAACCACCACTAAAGAATTGATAGCAGCAGTTCTTTCTAAGAAATTTAAAACTTACGCAACCAAAGGAAATCTGAATAACCAGATTGGAATTCCACTTACGCTTTTATCAATAAAAACTGATGCGGAGTTTGCCATTGTAGAAATGGGTGCTAATCATCAGAGGGAAATTGCTTCTTATTGTGAATACACAAAACCCGATTATGGTTTAATCACCAATGTGGGAAATGCACATTTGGAAGGATTTGGCGGAATTGAAGGTGTGATAAAAGGGAAAACTGAACTGTACGCAGATTTGGCAAAACGAAAGGGAAAAATTTTCGTGAATGGGGGAAACGAAATACTTCTACATAAAATACATGATTTCGGCTTTAATAAAGAAAGCTATTTTGAATACGGGTTTAAAGGTAAAAATGGTTGTATTGGTAGTATTGTTCCGAATAGAGAATTTTTGCAATTAAAAACTATCGAGGGTGTTATCCAGACTAATTTAGTGGGTGATTACAACTTTGAAAATGTGATGAGTGCAGTTTGTATCGGGAAGTATTTTGATGTTGAGTTTAGTCAAATTAAAGAAGCTATTGAGAGCTATACTCCTTCTAACAACCGTTCACAAAAAATTTCGTACGGTTCAAACACAATTATTCTAGATGCATACAACGCAAATCCTACAAGCATGCAGGAAGCATTGAGAAATTTTCAAAAAATTGAAGCAAAAAATAAGGTAGTGATTCTTGGCGAAATGATGGAGTTGGGAGAGTACGCAAAAGTGGAGCATGAGAAGATACATGCGCAGGTAAATGAAATGCATGTGGCAACAAAAATTTTTGTAGGAGCCGGATTCCACTATTTAAAAAATAGTCAATCGGTGTTGTGGTTTGAAAAAACTGAAGATTTAAAATCATGGTTTAAGCAACATCATTTCGAAGAAAGCTATATCCTGATTAAAGGGTCTCGAAAAAATGAACTCGAAAAAATTTTGATAGACTAACCTAAGATGGCTTCATGCTTTTTACGACAGTTGCTTAAGATTTTTGTTTTTTATGTTCTTCTGTTTGCTCTATGCAGGGCAATTTTTCTTCTTTATTTTTTTCGTGAAGTAACCAGCGATGGAATACAGTATTTCTTTTTGCCCTTTTGGGAAGCATTGCCATTAGATATTTCTGCTGCTTGTTATCTTCTCTTTTTTCCTGTCATACTTTTATTAGCACAGACCTTTTCGCAAGGCACAATTCTTAGAAAGGTCATGCTGTTATACCTGATGACTACTTCTTTTTTCATCGTTCTGCTATCCATTGCCGAAATTGGAGTCTATCGTGAAGTACATGTAAAGGTGTATTTCAACTTGCTGACGCATCTTCAACATGTGGATGAACTATTTCATTCAGTTTCAGTTTCACTTCTCGTTATCATTCTCTTATTGGTTGCGTCTCTTTCTTATGGCTGTTTCAAAATTTTGCAGAAGCTATTTGCAGAAGCAACTGCTGTGCAGCATAAAATCAATTTTGGGGAAGGAATAAAAATATTTTTTGCTTTTGTAGCGGCTGTTATAATAATGGCTATAGGTTGTAGAGGTGGGTTACAACCAATCCCTATTAATGAAGGCGAAGTTTATTTTTCGCGTAACCAATGTGTAAATGATGCCACTGTAAATCCGCTTTGGAATATTGTACACAGCTATATCGAAACAAGAAAAGTTTTAAATGGTAACGCTTATAAAGTGATGAGTGATGAAGATGCGGATAGCATTGTTCAGGCACTTTACTCTGTTGAGAAAGATACCACGATATCACTTTTCAAAACGCAAAAACCAAATGTGTGCTTTTTGATTCTTGAAAGCTGGTCGGCAGATTTAATTGAATCGTTAGGTGGATATAAAGGAATTACACCCAACTTTGAAAAGCTTATTAAAGAAGGCTACTTGTTCTCAAATATTAAACCTACGGGACATGTGAGCGATCAGGGAATTCCCGGAATTTTAAGTGGCTATCCTGCACTGCCAATTGGTTCGGCTATCAATCAACCCGAAAAGCAGCCGCTGCTTCCGTGCATTAATAACGAATTGAGAAATGCAGGCTATTACTCATCCTTCTTTTTTGGTGGACAATTGATATATGGAAATATAAAATCATACATCTACTACAATCAGTTTAATCAAGTGATTGAACAAGCTAATCTTCCATCTTCAATTTCTGCGGGCAGATTGGGAATTCACGATTCCGCTATGCTGGCAATTTGGATGGATTCATTGAATCAAATGCAGCAGCCATTTTTCTCTTGTTTGTTTACGCTCAGCTCTCATTCACCATTTGATGTAGTAAAACATAAAACTATTAATTGGGGTACGATGGATGATCTTTATTTAAATTCCGTAGTCTACACAGATATACAGCTTGATATATTTTTTGAAGAAGCAAAAAAACAACCTTGGTACAGCAATACAATTTTCGTTCTTGTTGCCGACCATAGTCACGGCACACCTAAAAATTATGAATACTGTTCATCGGAATTCTATCATATTCCTTTGCTGATTGTAGGTGGAGCACTAAAAGATGAATTTAGAGGAAAGAATAATGAGCGTATCGGCTCGCAATTAGATATTTCATCCACACTTCTGCATCAATTAAACTTGAACAGCAAAGATTACCGATGGAGTAAAAACTTAATGAATCCTTACTCAAATAATTTCGCCTTCTATACTTTTAATGAAGGTTTTGGATTTGTGGAGGATAGTCAACACGTAATCTGGAACAAGAAATTTACAAGCACTGGAAAGAATACTGCTAAAACACCGCAGGAGAAAATTGAACTACATGCAAAAGGTGCTGCCATGCTACAAGTTATTATGAAAGATTTTTTGAAGAATTGAAACTGCTACACTAGTTTAGTGTATGCCCTCATCCATCTGTCCGGTAATTCCTGTTCGCAAGCTAAATCGTAATCGCTCTTAGAACACGGAACAATTTGATGGCGCCCAAATTTTTCTTTATCACCAAACGCTAATTCCATCCACCAGCGTTCTGTTTTTTTGCTCTTCCAGAAAATCAATTCCTGATCGCTGTTTTCCAAATGCACGGCAAATTTCAAATGCGCATCGAGCGAAAGAGGATAGTCTCCCACACGACTATAAAAGCCTTCAACAAAGTACCACATCATCTGCGCAACTAATTGAGTGGTTTGAAAATTGTTATCGTAACCCGGGTTTACCTCATAAAGCCCAAAGGAAGTCAGCTTATCACTTAAGCCGGCATAACGGCTTATTTGGCAAAGTTCTTCTCCTGTAAAACCATTGGGTGAAGGATGCGCATGTGCGGGTGCATCAGCTTGACGAACAGCCGAAATATCAATACACATCATATCTGCATCGCGAAGGATAGGTTCTACCTCTTCCATGTTCGCTCGAAGCAAACCAAGTCGGTGACAATCGAAATTTAAACTCTCTAATGTTTCAATTGCTTTTGAATCGTTCAGGTAAGTTTGATAGCCGAGATGAGAGTAATTGAAAAGATAATTCGGAGTTTGTGTAAAAATATTCATCACAAAAGAAGACGAATCAATTTGCTTCGCGGTGGTTTCAAACATATCAATCTTCTCATCTACGTTCTC
>JBKJJB010000408.1:0-5313 GCA_046598235.1 Chitinophagales bacterium | reverse complement strand
AAGAATGAAATTTTTCTTACCGATTTAAAATCATTGAATGCCGATTTGTTTGTTGTAGTTGCTTTCAGAATGTTGCCTGAAGTAGTATGGAGTATGCCACGTCTTGGAACCATTAACCTTCATGCTTCTCTCCTACCGCAGTACCGTGGAGCTGCGCCTATCAACTGGGCAATTATAAATGGAGAGAAAGAAACAGGAGTTACTACTTTCTTCATTCAACAGGAAATTGATACCGGCAAAATTATTTTTCAAGAGGAAATTCCCATACGAGAAGATGAGAACGTAGGTGAGTTATATGATGAGTTAATGCAACTCGGAGCAAAAGTTCTTCGCAAATCAGTAGACGCAATTGCTGATAACAGCTATCCACAAATTCCGCAAGACCATATCACAGAAATAAAACATGCTCCCAAAATATTTAAAGAAACCTGTAAGATTGATTGGAATAAAGACGTTGCCTACCTCTACAATTTCATTCGAGGATTAAGTCCTTACCCTGCGGCTGTTACTACACTTGATGGAAAAATATTCAAGATATTTTCTTCCAACAAAATACATCAGCAACACTCAAACCAACCTGGGAGTATAGAAACTGACGGCAAAACATTTCTGCGTTTTTATTGCAGTAACGGATTGATTAGTGTAAAAGAATGTCAGGCAGAAGGGAAAAAGAAAATGTTGGTGGAAGAATTTCTGAGAGGATATTCAACTAAACATTAAGACCGAATCAAATCCACTTTTTCTTTACGAAGTAAGCACCAAGCATTCCGGAAATAGAAATACACATAGTAAACACAAACACAAAGGAATAAGGATGTTCCTCGCCCGGTAATTTCACATTCATACCATAGAAACTTGCTATGAGCATCGGCACCGTTAAAAGAATGGTAACGGAGGTAAGCCGTTTCATAATTTCATTCAGATTATTGGAAATAATTGAAGCAAACGCATCCATGGTTCCATTCAGAATGTCAGAATACATTTCGCTCATACTCAATGCCTGCTGGTTCTCAATGATAATGTCATGCAACAAATCAAGACGCTCTTCATCTTTTATTTTCAAAAAGTTGCTACGCTGAATTTTAAGCAACAGCATATCATTAAAGCGAAGATTCGTAACAAAGTAAATTAAGCTTTTCTGTATGTTCAATAACTTGGTTAAGTCGTTATTACTCGAAGATTTATACAACGCCTTCTCATAGGCATAACGCTCGTTGTTTATACTTCTCAAAAATCGTTGAAACATGGTTACGTTCCTGTCAAATATGGCAAGTATAGTACTCTCCATATCCGCAGGATTAAAATTCTTAGGTGGAGTATTCAGAAAAAATTCAATTACATCATTCTTATACGCACTAACTGTTATCAGATAATCTTCAGTGCGAATAATTCCAATAGGAATAGTTATGTAAGATGCCTCTATATCTGAAATGCCATCGTTAGGCAATGGAGTTTTCAATACAATCAAATCAACACCATCCTCGCTTTCGTAACGCGAACGCTCATCAATGTCTAATGAATCGGTAATGAAATCAATATCAATGGAAAGTTGCTCGCTCAGCTTTTGAGTTTCTTCAGTTCCGAATGGACCGTACAGATGTATCCAGCATCCCTTCTCGGGGCTGTTGAGTCTTTTCAGCCCCCCATTTTCTCTTTTGAGATAAACTACCATCGTCCATTGAGCCGTTGTTTGGTGTAAGCGCGCGCAAAGCTAACCGCTTATGTGAAAAGCAAAAATGTATTGAGATAAAAAGGAATCTTTAGAGATTTGTTTCCCTAGTTTAGAACTAAATGTTACTAAAGCTATGCTTTAGTACCGAACATTTGCAAAAACTCCATCATGCACTCTGCACTTGTGATTTCCGTTATTGATGCGCTCTGCATCAAACGAAAAAGTGCCGCTGATAATGTTTCGTAAAGTATCATGCTCAGTTAAAATTACACCACCGGTTGTAGCTGTATCATCAACCGTATATGGCTCACCGGCATAATTAAAACTCAAAGCAGAAACATAATTGAGTTGACCTATAGCACCGGGAATAAACATAAACTGAAGCGGGCTACTACCATTGCGTGAAAAAACACGAATGCTGGGTCCCAAGGTCTGCCCGTAAGAGGTAACCTCAGAAAGATTCTGCTGACCACCGGGAATTGGCAAGCCACCTGTGATAACGCAAGAAAAAGTGGATGTAGGGGGACAAGGAACACAAGGATTACCTCCACAATCTATTTCAGTTTCGGCACCATCCAGAATGTTATTATTACACAACGCTGCATTAACATCAGTGGTTGTTTTTTTACAGCTATTAAAACCGATTGCTAAAGATGCAGTAATTAAAACGAGCATTATTTTTTTCATATGTTGGGGTTTAAGGGTTTGTTGCGTTTTAAAAATAAAACTCTTTTGCAAATTAAAAAGTTTTAGAACCAACAAGATAAATTATCAGTAACATCGCAGCAATTCACAATACATCTTATGAAAAATACTTTGCTCCGATTTTTCGCCTTTACGTTAGCAATTATAACCGTTTCTATTACTGCTAATGCCGCCTTTTCTCCACCCGATAGCTACTTAGTAAGTTATGAATTAAAGTATTCATATACCAAAGATTCATTGGCTAAATTCTGGAAACGCAGCCACATACCGAATATGGTAGTGCCCGTGCGCAACGCAGTAGATATGTATGAGGTAACTTACAAAGGGCTATGGCTCGACAGCACTTTTATTATTGCTAAAGGAGTACTGTATGTTCCTAAAACAGAAACGCCATCTGCCGAAATGGTATATGACCACGGTACACGAATAGGACTTAACCAGAGTTATGGCATTCAGGATTTGGAGCAGGTGGTGTGTATGATGCACGCAGTAGATAATTACATAGCAATTTTTCCTTTTTACTACGGCTTTGCAGGCGGTGAAAAAGAACATGTGTATCAGGATAGCTGGACGGAGGCAATGGCAACTATCTACATGATTAAAGCATGTCGCGAAATTTATCCGCAAATTGGCAGGAGTACTTCCGGTCAGTTATTTCTTACGGGCTATTCTCAAGGCGGTCATGCAAGTATGGCTACACACAAAATGTTAGAGAGTGGCGCGTTTGATGAAATTAAACTCACTGCTTCTTCGCCTATGTCGGGCGCTTATGATATGACCGGTGAACAGGCGAAAACCATGTTCCGCAAATACACACAGCCGCATTATCTTCCTTATCTTATTCTCTCGTATCAGTATGCTTATAATTTATGGCAAGGCGATGTGTATGATGTATTTAAAGAGCCCTACAAAACAAAAATGCGCGAAGTATTTGCACAGCCGCGCACCAAAGATTTTGGCGATGTAAATGCCATGTTACCCAAAATACCCGGTGAAATGATTGTAGATAGTGTGGTGGAAAGATTCACCAGTGACCCCACTTTCCCTTTTACCTGTAAGTTGAAAGAAAATTGCCTGACTAACTGGGTACCTAAAGCCCCCATGCAATTATGCGCCTGCTATGGCGATGATGAAGTGATGTATCAAAATACAGAAGTTGCCTATGCAGCTATGAGTGCAAAAACAAAGGTGGTACACAAGCGTGTATTCGGCAAACATCTTTCACACAACCCGTGTGCTCCTTTTGCCATTCTTTCTTCTAAGTTCTTTTTCGACAATTTCCGTAAGGGCAAAAAACATCCCGAGAAGTTTAGTGCGGGTAAGAAATTAATTCTTGCCTTAGGTATTGATATAGCTAACCGTCAGGCGAAAAAACACCTAAAGAAAACAGGGAAGGTAGAGCATGATGCGCTGGCGAGCAGAAGGGGTAAGAAGTAGGGAGGAGAATGGAGGGATGGAATGTTGGAAGAATGGAATGATGGATGAAATACATCCGCTTTGCTTTAAAGATTACACTTCGACTGTTCCTTCAAAAACCCTTTCAGCAGGACCGATAAGGAAAATGTTTCTGTAGCCACGCCCCGAAGTTTCAAATTTCACTTGCAGGTTTCCTCCGGGAGTTTCAATCTTAACGTCATTAATTAGCATTCCACTCTTTGATGCAAACGCAAGAGAACTTGCTACAACACCCGTTCCGCATGAAAGTGTTTCATCCTCCACACCTCTTTCGTAGGTGCGAACAAATATTTCGTTGGCACTTTTCTTTTCTGCAAAATTTACATTGATGCCTTCCTTTGCAAACCGCTCGTTGTAACGAATCTTGTGTGCTTCTTCTATAATTTTTACTTGTTGAACTCCATTTACAAACTGCACGTAATGAGGCGAACCTGTGTTCAACACAAAATCGTTGTTATAATTTTCAATCGCATCTACATCCTTCATCTTTAATGAAACTATTCCTCCATTCAATATCTCTCCTTCGTGTTCTCCATCAATTGCTAAAAATTTACAATGCGAAGAAATCAGCCCGAGATGATGTGCAAATTGAATCAGGCATCTTCCACCGTTGCCACACATAGAACTCTCATTTCCATCGCTATTGAAATACACCATCTCAAAATCGTAACCACTTTTCTCTTGCAGATAAATCAAGCCATCTGCACCAATGCCGAATCTGCGGTCGCACAATTTTTCAATCATGACGCGTTCGTTACATAAACCAAGCGCACGATTATCAATCATAATGAAATCGTTTCCGGTGCCCTGATACTTATAGAAATTAACGGTCATTAATAGTTGCTGTTAAAACGGGTTAATACAAGTAACTTTGATTTGCATAATTCATACAACATGAAATAACTTTGAGTTGTAATCGTTCATCAAAAATAAAAATCAAACTATATGAACATCAGAAAAATCGGATTTACAGCCCTGGTCGCTTTTGTGAGTGCTTTCGCTGCAGTTGCTACCTTCAATTATTTCGGCTGGAACAAACAGCAGATAACAGTGATGGAAAATAGCACTCCTGCAAAACTTGCAGCATATGCCCGCAGCTGCGAATCGCAGCCCATTGATTTAAGATATGCTGCAGCCACATCCACTCCGAGCGTGGTGCATATCAAATCTACTTTTAAAGCAGAGAAAGTTTCTTCAAGGGGTAACCAAGACCCTTTCCAGGATTTCTTCGGCAACGATTTCTACAAATATTTCCACGGACCAAATCCATATCAGAGCCAGCCGCAGGTCGCTACCGGTTCGGGCGTAATAGTATCTAAGGATGGTTTTATCGTTACCAATAATCATGTGGTAGAAAATGCTGATGAAATTGAGGTGATGATGAACAACAACAAATCTTACAAAGCAAAGCTGATTGGTCGTGATAAAGACACTGACTTAGCATTAGTAAAAGTAGAAGCCAGCGATTTGCCTTCTATCAG
>JBKJJB010000399.1:0-6163 GCA_046598235.1 Chitinophagales bacterium | reverse complement strand
GGAACTATCAAGATAGATTCCTTTGGAGAGGGCTTGGTGTTTATTAATACAGGACAAGCTAAGGAGGAAGAAGCAGTAGTAGAGAAGAAAGGAAGGAAGAGAAGCAGTTAAGAAAATGGCTAGTGGTGAGTAGTAAATGGTTAGTGGTAAATACAGAAGCGGTTGTAAACATGTTTGCAACCGCTTCTTCGTTTTAAAGGTATTGTTGTAAGAGTTTTTCCTCCTGCGCGAAGTTGAGTTGTAAGTCTTTCTTAAACCTTTCTATTTTATCAAGGTTCTTCTTTACAAACTTCCTATGCATCTCCGAATTTGGATTGCGGGGCTTGTGTTTGGCAGCTAACAGTATTTCATCTATCTCACCCATCACCTCCACAGTTTTTTTATCGAGCATAGAACTGCATAGCTTCTCCCATACATAATCGGTTGCCTGATAATTGGGGTGCAGCATATCTTCAGAGAAGAAGCGGTAGTCGCGTAAATCATCCATCACTAATTCGTAAGCAGGGAAATAAAAATAGTCGGGGTGTTGCTGTTGCAGTTCGTGAATGGCAGAAAAGAGATGCGCTTTGCTCACCGTGTTTTCGTGATGGCCGAAGGCAAAGTAGCGAACAGGGCTGACGGTGAGGATTGTTTTTAGTTTGTCGTTTATCGTTTGAAGTTGAGAAAGCACACTACTTAAAACATTCACAATTTCATCGGGTTTCATCAAGCGTTTATTGAAGATGCTTCCTGAAAGCTTGTGGCAATTGGAAACAATCTTACTGTTCTCTTTACCTAATGGTCGGTGTCCCCACCGACCATCCTCTTTCAAACTAAACACATGCGAAGTGCCGAAAGTTAGAAACAATACACTGGCATTCTTCAAATCTTCCGAGGCATGAATAAGGTTTTCGTTGATGACATTCAATGTTTCTTCAACGCTGCTTTTTGAAAAACTTCCGTGATGATCGAAGGAGTGATAGAGTTCATCATGAAATACCAAATCTTTTTCTGTATATAATTTTCCATCCAGCAAGCGATGAATAGCATTAGCAATGGAATAAGGGTTGTATTGCTGCCCGAAAGGATTGATGTTGATGCTGAATTTATAGTCACTGAACTTCTTTCCGATGTTTTCAGAAAAGCAGGAACCAATGCTTACAATTTTGTCTTTATGCGAAATTGTAAACGGAGATTTTTCAGGAGTAATTACGGTTCTGAAGTTTTTCATGTTTTGCAAAGAAAATTATCTTCAACTAAAAATTGACTTATGCAATTTATGTATGTACTGCAACTGAATGATTATTACCGAAATGAATCAAACTGGACGGAGGAAGTGAACAAAACTGTTTCAGAGCATTTCAATTATTTAAAACGTCTGCACGAAAAGGGTGTAATGAAGTTAGTAGGTAAGACAGACTATAATATAGACCACGATGATAACAGAGGGTATGCCATTTTTGAAACTGAAAATGAATCTAAAGCCATTGAAATAATGGATAATGACCCGTGTATAATAAGAGGTGTAATGAGGGCAAAACTTCATCCGTTCAGAATTGCTCTTTACAACGGTAAATGATTTTGGATTTAAGTCCCCTTCAGAGGATTTGGGGGTGTTTTTTTCATATTCAGCAATCTTCTCCATTTGCTTCTGTCCGTATCTTTATCGCGAATAGCAAACAGCTTCTGAAATTCTGAGAGCAATGCTTTTTCTACTTTCCCTTTTATCAATTCTTGTGTTTCAGCATCATCAAATTTTGCTTTGTACGCTTTCGTTGAAATTCGTTTACCAAAACTGAAATACAATTTTGCCGGACGCGGAATAATAGTTCCACCTATTCCTCGAACAACAGGCGGCATCAATTCTCCATTCTTGAAATATTTTTCTGCCACGCCAATAAACTTTAAAAATTTTCCGAAAGGAGAGTTTAAAATATCATTCGCATCTTTTATTACAGTATAAGTTTCTTCTGCACCAACTGCGGCTACAGGAATAATATCATATCCATGTTCCATTGCCATACGCACAAATCCTTTTCTGTCGCTCCACTTCAAAATATATTTTTCTCCTTTCTTCTTACATATTTCGCGTGTGCCGCCAGGAAACACCATGATACTTTCTTTGCGCTTCATCAATTCTCTGCAACTTTCACGCGAAGCTTCCACTACTCCCAAATTCTTTTGAATAATATCTCTCCAAATAGGAACACGCCAGTGATTACTATCGGCAAGTGCGCGAAGAATAATTCCCTTTTGCAGATAAATTTCTATCGCAAACGGGTAGCCATCAAATACTCCGAGTATAGTATGATTAGAAACATAAAGCGCAGGTTTGGAAACATCCACTTCATCTAATCCGTAGAACTGTGGAGAAAAATAAAATTTGAACGGAGCGATGAAAGCGCGTCCGAAAATTTTTGAAGGAGGAGTAAAAGCAAATTTATCGGGTTTGTTTTTATTGTCAATTTTTTTTGTCATTGCTAAATAAATTTGGCGGTGTAAATGTAAGTTCTAATTTAGATTATGAATCAAAACCTGTTAAATGGTAAAAACGATTTATCTGATACCCGGAGTAGGTGCAAACGACAAGATATTTCAGAATCTTGAACTCCCCGGATACGAAGTAGTTCACCTCAAATGGCCTAAGCATAAGAAGAATGAAAACATTGAATCTTACGTAAAAAAGCTTCTTCCACAAATTAAAAAAGATACCAGAGCTATTCTTATAGGTCAGTCTTTTGGCGGATTGGTGGCTATTGAGTTATCGAAACTTATCAACCCATACAAAACAATTATTATCTCCAGCATCAAGACCTATCATGAGCGTCCGATAAAATTGTTGTTTCTGAACTCTATTAAATTTCATCGCTTAGTGCCGGGCAAACTGGTGGTAAGATTTAGGTTTTGGATGAACTGGCTACTTGGTAAGTTAACTTCACAAGACCTTGAAATGATTGAAGAGATGTTGCGTAATGCCGATATTGAATTTAATGAATGGGCGGTTGATCAGGTTATTCATTGGAAGAATGAAGATGTTTCTGATAACCTTATTCATATCCACGGAACGCGCGACCGTATTTTTCCGCACTTCTATATTAAAGACGCAGTTTGGATTAAAGGCGGTACTCACTTTATGGTGGTAAATCGCGCGAAGGAGATTTCGAAGATTATTAAAAAGGAACTTACTTCTGCCAGACAGTTCAAACTTTCAAAACCAAAACTGTTGAAACGGGCTTCATAAAATTAGCCAATAGTTTCAACGTTATATCTCCGAATCATCTACATTTGTCCAATGTTTAAGCGCTTTGTTATTTCTGTTAGTTTATTTTTTTCGTTAGAATCCGGTTTCGCATCGCAGTTGCTTATTCCAATGGATGTGCCTCAGGCAAATCATTTAAAAGCGTACGGCATTGCCTTTTGGGTACTCAAACAAAATGTAACTATTGACTGGCTGCTGAATTATCGGGGCGGAAGTTTTGGTATTCCTTATGCGGCTGCTATTGAGAATGAATGTAAGATTCGCGGAGTGAGTTACGAAGTTGTTCCCACCGGACAATACAATGCAATGCTTGCTGAAATTGCTGATCCTGAAAAGAACATGGATGTAATGAAGTTGGAGAAAGCACCTAAGGTTGCCGTGTATTCTCCGAAAACAAAAAAGCCATGGGACGATGCTGTAACAATGGTTCTTAAGTATGCCGAAATTCCTTACGAAGTAGTTTATGATGATGAAATATTAGATGGTAAACTGCTGCTTTACGACTGGCTGCATTTACATCACGAAGATTTTACGGGACAATACGGAAAGTTTTATGCTTCGTATGGAGGCGCAGCATGGTATCAGGAAGAAGTTGCTGATCAGGAAGCTCGCGCGAAGCGGAGAGGTTTTACCAAGGTGAGTCAAATGAAATTAGCAGTGGCAAAAACAATTAAAGATTTTGTTTTTGGCGGTGGATTCAAATTTGCGATGTGTAGTGCAACCGACTCGTATGATATTGCTTTAGCTTCTGAAAGTACTGACATTTGCGATGTGATGTTTGATGGCGATGCGCAAGACCCGCAAGCGCAATCAAAACTAGATTACAATAATTGTTTCGCTTTCGAAAACTGGCACCTTAGAACAAATGCTTATGAATATGAATACAGTGATATTGATGCCAACTTCGGAAGAACAGTACAAAAGGATTTAGATTATTTTACACTGTTTGATTTCAGTGCCAAATGGGATCCGGTTCCTACTATGCTTTGCCAAAACCATACAAGAACTGTGAAAGGTTTTCTAGGTCAAACCACTGCGTTCAATAAAAACTTTATTAAGAGCAGTGTGCTGGTGATGGGGCAAAATAAATCGGCTAACGAAGCGCGATACATTCATGGCGAGTATGGTAAAGGTATGTGGAGTTGGTATAGCGGACATGACCCTGAAGATTATCAGCACTTGGTAGGCGACCCACCAACTAATTTAGATTTACATCCTAATTCTCCGGGTTATCGTTTAATACTTAACAATGTTCTCTTTCCTGCTGCGAGAAAGAAGAAGCAGAAAACATAGATTCATCTTGTTATCACCTACATTCCTTCAACCTCTTCTTTACTTCATGTGAGTTGATTTCTTTATCGGATTTAAGCAATTCTTTGCTTATATAATTCATCACGTTAGCAATCTGAATTTCATCCATTTCTAAGCCATACATCGGCTGATCGTATTCAATGCCATTAACTGTGATTGGATGATTTAAACCATTTTTCAACCAACAGGGTATGGAATCAAAATGCTTTAATGCAAAATCTGAATTTGCCAATGGAGGAATCAACGTTTTTATACCTTCTCCTTTATCGCCATGGCAATCGGCACATTTACTTTTGTAAGAACTTTTCCCCGGGTGTTGAATACTTCCGTGAGTGATAATATTTACTATGAAAATGAGTGCGATTACAACGATTGTAAAAGGAGCAAGATACTTTATGATTTGTTTGAATTGCATATCAAAATACTATGTCATGTTGAGATTGTCGAAATATGCTTTCGGTCAATTTATTTTCTTGGAAGAAAGTGCAGTATTTCATTTTCATCTTCTTCCTGCCGAAGAATATCTATTTCATCTAAAAGTTTCGTTACGCTCTTTTCATCGGTACCGTCATAATAGCCGCGAATTCTTCTTTGTTTATCTACGAGAATGAAGTTGCCACTGTGAACGTGCCCACCCGGAGCATCAGGGTCTTCGGAAGCACTTACTAAATATTTTTCCGCAATTGAATAGATAGAATCTTTATTGCCGGTAAGCAGATGCCACTTATTGGTTTCCAGTCCTAGTTTTTTTGCGTACGCATTCAGTTTGGCAACGGTATCACGAGCAGGATCAATAGAGTAAGCCAAAATCAGAAGGTCGGTATTTGATTTATATTTTTCGTACACACGCAACATTTGCGCCTGCATCTTTGGGCAAATGCTTGGGCAAGAGGTAAAGAAAAATTCAGCAACGAAAATTTTGTTCTCAATGGTAGCAGTGTTTACTACAGCATTGTCCTGATTTACAAATGAAAAATCGGGAATAGTATAATCAATGCTATCAACAGTTTCTTCTCCTGCTTCGGTATTTGCAACGGCAATTTTATTTCCGAAAACAGGAAGCGGCTTCTGATCGTTACAACTGAATAAAGTAATGGAGAAGATTAGAGGCAGTAAAATTTTTACGTTCATATTCGAAATTCCTTAAGCCGGAATTGCGAAGCGAAGGTATTTTTCTTTTAAGCTATTTGCAACATCTTCTGATAGTGGTTTTATTAAAAACTCTAAAACCTCAGGGTAGAATTTTGCTTTTTCCACATCGCGAGGGTGATTAGAAGTTGAAAAGAGAAGAACAGAAGTGGTTGCCCTTGCTTCTGGAGAAAGTTGGCGGTATTCATTTAAAAATCCCCAGCCATCCATTGCTGGCATGTTTATGTCGAGAAGAATCAGCGAAGGGAAATTTTCTTTGCGTTCAAGCATAGCTTTTAAATCATTCAGCGCAAGTTCAGCCCGCAAAAAAGAACGCGTATTGGTAATTCCTACTTCTTCTAAAGTTAGTTTGCAAAGAAAATTATTGGCTTTATCATCTTCTACAATGTATATCAGCGGCTCTTGTGTTTGTTGGGTTTGCAACTGTGTAATTGGAACTACCATTCCTTTGGGTTGTTCATTCTG
>JBKJJB010000387.1:0-3445 GCA_046598235.1 Chitinophagales bacterium | reverse complement strand
CCACCCAGCTTATTAGGAAAAATTTTCAGAACCAATCCTTCAGGGTATTGCGGGGCGGTCAACTCAATCCTCCACATGGGAAGCATCAGAACCGGGATTAACAGTAAGCCGCAAATCAAAACGGCTGCCCTCACCCATATATTTATGGAATTACTTTTTGTCATAAAAACTTCTTTAAAATAAAGGAACAGGGATGAAGGCACCCCTGTTCCTGTCAATCAATCAACCTAATTATTCAGTTGGTGCCGCTGTCTTCCCGGTACTAAAGGTAAGCGGAGTATTGGAACCCGCAGGTGATACTCGTATGTATCCTGACATCTCCTGATGAAGTGCGCTGCAAAAATCGGTGCAATACATCGGGAACATTCCCGCACGGTCCGCTTTCCATTTCATAGTTTGCGTTTCGCCCGGCATGATGAGCAACTCAGCATTGTTTGCCGCACCCTTAATGGCAAATCCATGTGGCACATCCCAATCCTGCTCGAGGTTGGTAATATGGAAGTAAACTTCATCGCCTACTTTAATGCCTTCAATATTATCCGGCACAAAGTGCGAGCGAATAGCCGTTGCGTACACATGCACCTTGTTTCCTTCGCGTACTACCTTCGCTTCCTTTTCGCCATTAGTTTTATACGGATTTTTATTGTCTTCTATTTTGTAAAACTTCATCGAGTTTTTAGAAATCAAATCAGCAGGGCATGCCTGAGCATAGTGCGGCTCTCCAATGGTCGGAAAATCCAAAACCAATTGCATCTTATCTCCACTGATATCAAACAACTGCGCACTTTGTGTCAGTTCAGGTCCTGTAGGCAGGTAGCGGTCCTTTGTAATTTTGTTATAGCCAATCACATATTTGCCGAAAGGCTTTCTGCTGTCGCCACCGGGAACACACAAGTGACCAATGGAGTAATAAGTAGGAACGCGGTCAAGTACCTTCAGGTCTTTGATATTCCATTTTACAATTTCTGATGAAACGAACATTGAAGTATAGGCATTCCCCTTTTCATCAAACTCCGTATGCAAAGGTCCTAGACCGGGCTTCTTCACTTCTCCATGCAGGGCAGCTTCATACTTAATTACCGGTATGCCTTCATAATCTCCGTCAAATTGTTTGTCGGCAATTGCTTTCTGCATCTTGGTAAACGAGAATACAGGGATCATGGCAGCAAGTTTTCCGCTTGCTACAATGTATTCTCCTGTTGGATCCACATCACATCCGTGTGGAGACTTAGGACAAGGAATTACATACACCATTCCTTCCAATTCTTTTGAATCGAGAACCGTAACATCTGTTTCAATTGTCGAGGTAGTGAGGAAAGTATGTTCGTCAAACTTGTTGTGCGCATACTTTACCTTTTGCTTTTGTCCTTTGCCTGCTTTCAAATATTCCTCTGCTTTTTTCCAGTTAACTGCCACCACGAAATCTTTATCTCTTTGAGAAGCATTTACTTCAAGCAGTGTATTAGCCTGTTCAGAATTATAACAGCTAAAGAAAAACCAACCGTGGCTCGGTCCTTTGCCCGCATGGCTAAGGTCGAAGTTCATTCCGGGCATTAAAATCTGGAAAGCAATTTTCATATCACCTTCCTTGGGGTCTACGCTTATGAAACTGACAGTGCCTTTGAAATTCTTCTTGTAAGTATTAATAGGCACATCACCATTCTGATTGTCCATAGGTACACTAAAGCGAGTGCCTGCTATAACATACTCTGTATTTTCTGTGATGAAAGGTGAAGAGTGGTTACCTGCACTATTTGGTATTTCTAATATTTCCACCGTATGAAAGGTTTTCAAATCAACACGAGCGATACGCGGAGTATTATTGCCATTAGCAAAAACCCAGCGACCATCTACTTCGCCATTGGTTTGCGAAAGCTCTACGTGATGCAAATCGTCCCAGGGAACAAAACCATGCGAAGTATTGAGCATAGGTTTGGTGTTCTCGCTATATCCATAGCCTTTCTCGGGGTCTTGCGAAAAGACAGGAATTACCTTGAATAAGCGCCCTGATGGAAGGCCATATACGCTAAGCTGACCGCTAAAGCCACCCGAAACGAAATTATAGAACTGATCATATTTGCCGGGGGCCACGTATGCTTTTGATGCGGCATCATTGCCGACCGCATTGCCGGCATTTTTTGGTTTACAGGAAAAAATTCCTGTCAGCAATAGCAGCGTAGCAACTACTACTAATTTACTTTTTATAGGTGTCATATAATTGTTGGTTTGATTACAATTTATTTTACTCCATCATTCTCCCGCATAAATTCAAGCAGTTGGCGGGCTTCCGCATCTGCAAGATTTTGATTAGGCATTCTTACTAAACAGATCTCCAATTGCGCTTGCGCTTTAGGGTCCATGTCGAGCATCTCATCGGGATTAGTTATGAAGTTCATAATCCATTGCGGGGTGTAACGTGCAGTAACTCCTTTCCATCCCGGACCAACTAATTTCTCATCCGTCATTTTATGACAGGAAGAACATTTTACATCTGAGATGGCTCTACCAGCATCAGCCATCTTCTTATCTAATTTCTCTCCCAAATCAACAGTTGAGAATTTTCCGATACCCCGATTAGGGTCATAAGAGGGATTTGGTTTAGCTTCTGCGGTACTTTCTACAGGAGTAGTTGTGCCTTCAGCAGCCGGTTTGTTTTCGCTGTTATTGCAGGCAACCAGAAAAAAAGTGGCGGTGATGGCAACGATTATCTTTTTCATGTTATTATAGTTTATGTGATTGAATGCTTTAAGTAATATTTTTTTTCAAATTCACGATGCAAAGTTATAGAGCTGTATTCCGATGGCTATGACTACCGTCATAAAAGAGGATGGCTTTAATCATGCGCCTGATTTTAGTGTTTGATGTATTGTGGCATCTGAATTATTTTCTTTGCGATTAAAGAAGAACCAATGAATATCAGGAAGGAGACCGCGAATTGGATCAGGGTAGGATTCTTAAACCTGCTTTTAGTCGCTTTGCTTGGCGTGGTAATGCGATATAAGATTGCTTTTTATCTGCCTTTCGTTGACCAAAAATATATACTTCACGCTCATTCCCACTTTGCGTTTGCCGGATGGATAACACAGGCGTTGATGATATTGCTGGTCTATTGTCTTTCGCTGCAAAAAACAGACTTTGCCTTTAAAAAGTATAAATGGCTTTTATACGCCAATCTGATAACAGCTTATGGCATGTTGCTTTCATTTCCTTTTCAGGGATATGGTGCAGTCTCTATCACATTTTCTACTTTATCAATTATCGTTTCCTATGTTTTTGCGGTGGTTTATTGGAGAGATTTGAATTCTGTTCCATATAGTATAAGTCACAGTTGGTTCAAAGCAGCATTGTTGTTTTCAATTATTTCTTCAGCAGGCACTTTCGCACTCTCCACTATGATGATGACGAATTCAATTAACCAGCACATGTATCTGGCATCTATCTATTT
>JBKJJB010000320.1:0-14401 GCA_046598235.1 Chitinophagales bacterium | reverse complement strand
TTCCAACACACAAGTGTACTCAGCTTATGTACTCATGAAAATTTTCCGCGAGGCAGGAGTGCCAGACGGAGTTATCAATCTCATCTATCCTTCGGGCCCTGATGCAGCAGAAGTTGTATTCCAGCATCCTGATTTCGCGGGTATTCATTTCACGGGTTCAACCGGTGTGTTTCAGGATATATGGAAAACAATAGGCAACAACATTCACCGCTACAAAACTTACCCGCGCATTGTGGGCGAAACAGGCGGCAAGGATTTTATTCTCGCGCATAAATCGGCTGATGCAAAGGTGGTGGCTACTGCTATGTCGCGCGGGGCTTTCGAATATCAGGGACAAAAATGTTCTGCAGCTTCACGCGCTTATATTCCTTCCAACATCTGGAAAGATGTAAAGAAATATGTATTGGAAGATTTAGCCACCATGAAAATGGGCGGCACTGAAGACTTCGGCAACTTCATCAATGCGGTGATTGACGAAAAGAGTTTTGACAAACTCGCTAGCTACATTGATGGAGCGAAGAAAAGCAAGGGCGCAAAAATTATTGCAGGAGGCAATTACGACAAGAGCAAAGGATATTTTATTGAACCAACCATCATTGAAGCAAAAGACCCAAAGTACGTAACTATGTGCGAAGAGTTGTTCGGTCCTGTGCTCACCGTGCATGTATATAATGAAGATAAGTTTGAGGACATTCTGAAAACAGTGGATACCACTTCTATCTATGCCCTAACAGGTTCTATCATTGCCCAGGACAGATACGCAATTGAACTTGCTACTAAGAAACTTACTCATGCCGCAGGCAATTTTTACATTAATGATAAACCTACCGGTGCGGTTGTTGGACAACAACCTTTCGGTGGCAGCCGTGGCTCTGGCACCAACGACAAAGCTGGAAGCATGATTAACCTGTTGCGTTGGGTTTCGCCACGCACTATCAAAGAAACTTTCGTTCCGCCTGTTGATTACAGGTATTCGTTTTTGGAGAAGGAGAAATAGAAATTTGCAATACTAGAAGTTAGTACTTAACACGAAGCAAGAGAGTACACTTTTACATCATCTTCGTCCGCTTCATCAAGAAAGGAAGCAACACCTGACGAAAATCAAGATTGATATCCGCCTCTACAAAATCAATTTTATACTGACCGCAACGGAGTTTAAGTTCCCTTTCAAACTTCGACATCTGCTCAACATAAAATGCTTTTACTTCATTGGAATGTAGCTTCACCTTTTCACCGCTTTCCATATCAATAAACTGATAAGGACGGTTTTCAAATTCAAATTCCAACTCTTTGCTTTTGTCCACCACATGAAAGAGAATTATTTCATGTTTGTTATAGCGTAAATGCTGTAGTGCCGAAAACAAATCATCGGCTCCTTCTCTATCCATGTTCGAAAACATATCGCTAAAGATGATAATCATGCTCCGCTTGTGAACAGTATCGGCAATCTGGTTTAGACATTTTGCAGCGTTGGTCTGCACGTTAAGCGGTTTCTGTTTCAATAAGTTTTCGAGATGAGCAAACAACAGATGATGATGTTTAGTGCTTGATTTAGCGTTCGTATTCACCAACACTTCATCGGTAAAAATGCTTAATCCCGCTGCATCGCGCTGACGCTTCAACAAATTGACAAGAGCCGCAGCAGATTGGATAGAGAAACGAAGTTTATTCGTCTTTGCCTTTTCATCATTTGGAAAATACATGGAAGATGAAGCGTCAATTACAATCTGGCAGCGAAGGTTAGTCTCTTCTTCATAACGCTTTACAAACATTTTGCCTGTGCGAGCAAACACTTTCCAATCCATGTGCTTGGTTGATTCCCCTGGATTATAAAGGCGATGTTCCGCAAACTCTACCGAGAAACCATGAAAAGGAGATTTGTGTAACCCGATAATAAACCCCTCCACCACTTGCTTAGCAAGCAACTCAATGTTCTCAATTTCGGGAAAATGGTTTTCTTCTAGCATCTTTTGATATAAGTCAAAAATAAAAAAGCGTCCCGCATTTTTGCGAGACGCTCTGTATTTTCAAAGTCCCTTTAGGGGATTTAGGGGGTTACGAAAGATGCTTATTCAACATTGCTACAAGATTCGCTTTAGGCACTGCTCCTACTTGCTTATCTACTACTTGTCCGTTTTTAATAAAAAGAATTGTAGGAATATTACGGATGCCGTATTTCATAGCTGTTTCCGGATTACTGTCTACATCTACTTTACCTATGATTGCTTTGCCCTCGTATTCTTTCGAAATTTCTTCAATCATTGGTCCTATTGCTTTGCACGGTCCGCACCACTCTGCCCAAAAGTCTACGAGTGTTACCTTTCCGCTATCAAGAACTGTTGCCTTAAAGTTGCTGTCTGTTAATTGAGTTGCCATACTTACTTGTTTATTTGTGATTTATAATTTACGTTTCTAAATGTGTTACAAAAGTAGCCTACATTCTCAATTTACGAGCCACCCTTAACTTTTGTTTTCAACAGGTTATCTATTCAGACAATTTTCGATGGCATCGGCTATTTTGTCGTTATCCGGCAGTTTCCATGGATTAAACCAATCTGCCACTTTGCCATTTCTATCAATCAAATACTTCTGAAAATTCCATATAGGATAGTTATTGAACCCCAACACCTTCGATTGCTCTGCTAAGTATTTATAGACGGGCTGAGCTTCATTTCCTTTCACTTTGTTTTTTGCAAGTATTTTGAATTTAACGCCATAGTTGACAGAGCAGAACTCCTGAATTGCATCTCCTTTCAATGGCTCCTGCCCTGCAAACTGATCGGAAGGGAAAGCCAGGATTTCGAAACCTTTCGCCTGATATTTATCGTACAGCTTTTGAAGTGTATCCAGTTGGGGAGTAAGCCCACAAGCCGATGCTGTATTTACAATCAATAGAACTTTACCTTTATAGTCAGAAAGTTTAACGGTTTTACCATCAAGCCCTTTCACCTCAAAATCATAAATACTTTTTGCCATTAGCTTTTTTGTTTTACAACAGACGAAGGAAAAGAAAATTTATTGCGTAGAATTAGTCCAGTACTTTCTCCATTTATCCAATACCATTTGAAATTCCTTTGGAAGTGGAGATTCGAAAAACATTTCTTTACCGGTAACCGGATGAATAAAACCAAGTGTGGCGGCATGTAGCGCCTGACGCGGCATTATTTCAAAACAATTTTCAATAAATTGTTTGTACTTGCTGTAAATCGTTCCTTTCAGAATTCGGCTTCCGTCATACCGTTCATCATTAAACAAAGTATGTCCGATATATTTCATGTGAACGCGAATCTGATGTGTGCGACCTGTTTCCAAGCGGCACTCCACTAGGGTTACATAGTTCAGCCGCTCCAAAACTTTGTAATGTGTAATGGCATGTTTACCGCTATCGCCTTCAGGAAAAACCTGCATCTGCATTCGTTCGCGGGTATCACGCCCCATATTTACATTAATAGTTCCTTCTTCTTCTTTTACATCTCCCCATACCAGTGCCACATACTTACGTTTTGTTTTACGGTCAAAGAATTGTTTTGCAAGATGTGCTAACGCCTGCTCTGTTTTTGCCAGTACAATTAAACCGCTGGTTCCTTTGTCTAAACGATGCACTAAGCCCGGACGAAAATCTTCTTTCCCTTTTGGAAGACTTTTGAAATGCCACAACACCGCATTGATTAAAGTACCTCGGTGATTGCCTAAACCAGGATGCACCACAATATCAGGCGACTTATTGATAACTAACAATGTGTCGTCTTCGTATACAATATCAATCGGAATATTTTCAGGAACCAAATCATAATTCTCTGAATGCTTAGGGAATAGAAGCTGAACCTGATCAGCGGGGCGAATTTTATAATTCGACTTCACCGGCTTGCCGTTCACAATTATATTTCCTGCCTCAGCCGCTACCTGAATTTTTGTGCGGCTTACGTTATTTCCAATATGCGCATGAAGAAATTTATCAATACGTATAGGTGCTTGTCCTTTATCAATGGTAAGGTTTACCTGCTCTACTAATTCATCATTTGCTTCGCTTTCGGCAGGAATGATTTCTTCGTCTTCTGTTTTTTCCATTGTGTTTATGTGTTTAGATACGAAGAGTTAAGGTTAAAAGCGGCTTTGTATTTACATTAACACATAAACACCTTAACACATCTTTCTACTATTTTATTGAACTCATGTGACTCTTCAGTTTAATAAGCACATCAATCTCAGTAGGGTCGTAGCCTTGTTGAATGGCAAGATAATACGAAAGCCAATCTCCAAAATGGATGAGGAAGAAATGCTTTTCGAACGTGTCAGCACCTTTTGCGTCTATCTCATATACATTCTCTGAAACATTTACCACCACATCTTTTTTAAACAAGATACGCTGAGTGTTACGGTGATACTCATCATCGGAACGGAAGATAAGCACTGCCAATGCTTCGTTCGGTTCACGCCAGCCGACTAATTCGTTGTGGTTCATTTCGGGAGTTACGTTATGCCAGCAGTGCATTTTTGAGTTTTCATTTATCTGCTGCTTCAATCGTAACGCAGTGCTTTCGTATTTATCTTCGGCATATACTACTACTACTTTCCTTAGTGTTTTGGCAGCAAGAAACTCAGTATCAGCCATAATTTTTTCCTGCTCTGTTTGCAGAAAAGCAGCAGTACGTTTCAGCGAATCAATATATCCTTCATTTATCAAACCGAAATTTTCTAATACAAAAAATAGTTGTGTGCAGGAATAACCCAGGCAAGCACGAGGAGGAAAACCCGAAGGGATCTTAAGAAGATCAAGTTGATGATTGATTGCTATTTCTTCGAGTTTACCACCTGAAGTAATACAGATAGGACGAAGCCCTTTTTCAATCGCCTGTGTGGCACATGAAACTGTCTCTTCGGTATTGCCCGAATAGGAAGCAAGAATCAGCAACGTAGATTCATCTACAAAAGCGGGAAGAAAGTAACTCTTATTAACGATAACAGGAATGTTAAGTTCTTCACGCAAGAGTTCAGAAAGAATATTGCCGCCAATACCCGAACCTCCAAGCCCCGCCACTACCACATTCCTTATTGGAACATTAACTTTGGTTTTGAAGGATACCTTCTCTCCTATTTCTATTGCCGCTAATAACTGGGATGGAAATTCTTTTATAAGTTCAAACATAGCGGGTGCGAATATAATCGAGTACCTGTAAACATATTATATGCCCAAATATCACTGAAATGCTCCTTTCGTTTACGCGATTATCTTCGCCTCGTGGGCTACAAATCTTCTATCGCAAAACTTGCTTCTAACGTAATTGCTCCCGCTGTTTACAAGGAACAAAAAAACGCCCTTGACACACAGAGGAAACTTTTTCATTCATTAGTTCAGTCTGCACAGCAAACCGATTTCGGTAAAGCACACAACTTTTCTCAAATAAAAAAATATCACGATTTCAAAGCAGCGGTTAAAGTGCGCGATTATGAAGACTTTAAAGATTACATAGAACTGATTGCTGATGGAAAAGAGAATGTGCTATGGCAAGGCAAGCCCATTTATTTTTGCAAATCGTCCGGCACAACAAGCGGAACAAAATATATTCCTGTTACTAAAGAACAGATTGGCGAAATGATTCGCGCTGCGCGCAATTCGATGATGATGTATGCGCATGAAACGGGCAACTCTTCTTTCTTCGACCACAAAATGATTTTTCTGCAAGGTTCACCTGAGTTAGACATGCACGGAAAAATTCCTTCAGGACGATTAAGCGGCATTGTGTATCACCATGTTCCTTTTTATGTAAATGCAAACAGGATGCCTTCATACGAAACAAATTGTATAAGCGATTGGGAAACTAAAGTGGATGCAATAGCTCATGAAACCATACGAGAAAACATGAGTTTGATAAGCGGAATACCGCCCTGGGTTGTGATGTATTTTGAAAGACTGCTGGAGATTTCAGGTAAAAAATTCATTAAAGATATTTTTCCTGATTTTAAAGTGTTTGCTTATGGTGGAGTAAACTATGAACCTTACCGCGCAAAGATTGAATCACTGATTGGTTTTAAAATTGATTCTGTGGAAACATACCCCGCCAGCGAAGGATTTATTGCCTATCAGGATTCCCAAAAAGAAGCTGGCTTATTACTAAATGTGAATGGAGGAATTTTCTACGAGTTTGTAAAAGCAAGTGAAATTTTTGATAAAAATCCGAGGCGCATTTGGCTCGAAGAAGTAGAATTAGGGACTAACTACGTTTTGATTCTAAACACCAATGCAGGACTATGGGCTTATAACATTGGCGATACCGTAAAGTTTGTTTCGCTCAATCCTTATCGCATTATAGTAACCGGAAGAGTGAAGCACTTCATCTCAGCATTTGGAGAACATGTAATTAGTGAAGAGATAGAAGCAGCAATGGCAAATGCAATACACAAAACTGATGCAGAAGTAATAGAGTTCACAGTGGCTCCGCAGGTAAACCCGGTTGAAGGGCTGCCCTATCATGAATGGTTTGTTGAGTTCGGTAAGCCGCCCGGAGAATTAAAATACTTTGCCAAAGCAATAGACCAAATCCTTCAACAGAAAAATTCTTACTACAAAGATTTACGCGATGGGAATATTCTTCAGCAACTGGTTATTCGACCTGTTAGGCAAAATACTTTTATTGCATATATGAAAGAGCAAGGCAAACTCGGAGGGCAAAACAAAGTGCCTCGTCTTACCAATGATAGAAAGATTGCGAATGAGTTAGTTAAGTATCAACTTTAAAACTTTGGCTAAGTCCAATTTGTTTTCTTATTTTTGCCTTACACATTAATAATTAAAAAAAAACATTTGGCAACAGTTCAACGCCCCTACGTTCCCCGCTTTGGCAGAACCCCTTTTAAAAGAGAGCCCGAGCACAAAATCAACGAAAAAATTCGCGCTATTGAAGTCCGCATTGTTGGTGAAAATGTAACTCCTGGAGTTTACACCACCTCTAAGGCAATAGAAATGGCAATAGAAAAAGGTCTCGACTTGGTAGAAATATCAGGCACTGCCACTCCTCCCGTTTGCCGTCTTGTAGACTACAATAAATTCCTGTACGAAAAAAAGAGAAAAGAGAAAGAAATAAAGGCACACGCCAAGAAGGTGGAGATAAAAGAAATACGCTTTACCCCCAACACAGACGAGCATGATGTAGAGTTTAAAGCAAAACATGCGGAGAACTTTTTGAAGGAAGGAAATAAGGTGAGAACCTTTGTGATGTTTCGCGGACGCGCCATTGTGTTTAAAGAAAGAGGCGAACTATTGCTTCTTCAATTTGCCGACCGCTTAAAAGAAGTAGCAGTAGTAGAACAGCTTCCCGCCCTTGAAGGAAAGAAAATGTTTATGACGCTTTCGCCTAAAAGTAAGAAGAAGAACTAGCAGAAAATAGCTAATCGCTATTGGTTAATATACAAATACAGGACGCTTGCGCGTCCTTTTTGTTTGCGGTTTCTCCTCCCAAATAACTAATAACCATTAACCTTTCTCGCCATTTGGTTTTGTAGAAAGTATATCTATATTTGCCGTCCGAAAAATTAAAAAGAGTTATGCCTAAAATGAAAACAAATTCCGGAGCTAAGAAGCGATTCAAAGTAACCGGATCGGGTAAAATAAAGCGTGGGAAAGCTTACAAACGTCACTTATTGGGTCGTAAGAGCAAGAAAAGAAAGGAAGAACTCGCCAAATCAACCGTAGTTCACAAAAGCGATGAGCACCGCGTAAAGCTAATGCTCGGAATGGCTTAATCAGGATAGCCGAAAATTTGTAAATCGTAAAAACAGAAGATAATGCCACGTTCATCCAATGCAGTAGCCTCCAGAGCAAGAAGAAAGAGAATACTTAAGAAAGCAAAAGGTTATTTCTTAAGCCGCAGTAAGGTTTATACCGTAGCCAAAAACGCGGTAGAAAAAGCAGGCGTTTATTCGTATGTGGGTCGTAAACTCAAGAAGAGAGATTACAGAGGTATTTGGATTACACGTATAAATGCAGCCGTACGCAACGAAGGCTTAACTTATTCAAGATTCATTTCTAAATTAGCGGATGCTAATATTGATTTGAATCGTAAAGTTCTTGCTGACTTAGCCCTTAACAACCCTGAAGCTTTTAAAGCGGTTGTTGCCAAAGTAAAATAGATTCCAACTTTTAGTGTTTTCATAGGTTCAAAGTTGGTCGTTCGCAAGAGCGACCACTTTGTTTTTTTAGGCGAGTCCTAGTTCTCCAATATTTTACAACACCATACGACTTACTGAGAACTTCTTACTTACAATTCTATTTTAGCGCCCGCAATGTCTGAATCTGTCGAACCTGCAAAGAAAAAACTCATAAGCCGTAAAGAAATTATTGAAGCGCTCCGAATCTACCGCTTCATTCTTCCTTACAAGTGGCAATTCATTGTTGGAATGATTTGCCTTGTTGTATCTACCGGTGTGGTAAGTTTTATTCCCGGTGGTTTTGGAAAATTAGTAGATGCTGCATCTCCCGCTAAAGAAGTTATCGGTAAAGTATCGGAGGTTATAAAATCAACCGCTGGCGCAGAAGAAAAACTTGCACAGATAACAACCGCAGTAGGAAGTTACTCCTCCGAAATTTCTCCTGAAAAATTGAAAGAGATTGGGGAGATTCTGGGACTGGTTTTGTTGATACAGGCGGTGCTTTCGTTCTTCCGCATTTATCTGTTTGAATATGTAAGCCAGAACGCGATGAGCGCCATCAGAAGAGCTTTATATGAGAAGATAATAACGCTGCCTATTCAATTCTTTGAAGAAAACAGAGTAGGAAATCTCACTTCAAGAATCTCAAGCGATGTTTCACAACTGCAGGATGCACTAACTAATCAGTTAGCATTCTTTGTTCGGCAATTGGTATTGCCAATAGTTTGCATTCCGTTCATTCTTGCTGTGTCGGTAAAACTGACAATGATAATTCTTGCGTTGCTGCCGGTTTTAGTTATTGCAGCCGTTATCTTCGGAAGATTCATTCGCAAAATTTCGCGTAAAGCGCAGGATGAATTAGCGGAGAGTAATACGATTGTAGAAGAAACTTTCACCGCCATAGATGTTGTAAAAGCATTCACCAATGAAGCTTACGAAACAAGAAGATACTCAAAGATTAGTCAAAGTGTAGCCACCATAGGAATGTATGCCGCTAAGTATCGCGCAGGATTTGTTTCATTTATCATCTTCGCCATGTTTGGAGGCATTGTGTTTATTGTTTATGCAGGATTAAATGAAGTAGCGCAAGGCAAAATATCAATGGGCGATTTGATTCAGTTTTTTCTGCTCACACTTTTTATAGGCAGTTCATTAGCAGGGTTAAGCGAGAGTTATACCGTGCTTCAGAAAACGGTTGGAGCATCGGAACGCATCAATGAGATACTTGGTGAAACCAGTGAAACAAAAACAGTTGATGAAAACCTTTCTTCACCGGTACGCGGTGAAGTGGAATTTAAAAATGTTCACTTTGCTTATCCTTCCCGCAAAAACACGCTGCTGTTTAACGACCTTAGTTTTAAAGTAAATGCAGGACAAAAGATTGCACTCGTTGGTCCAAGCGGCTCGGGTAAATCAACCATCATTAAATTGTTGAGTGGACTTTATCCTTTCAGCGAAGGCGATATATTGTTTGATGGAAAGGGAATTCGAAATTACAACATCACTTCCCTCCGAAAGAATTTCGGAACTGTTCCGCAGGATACAATTCTGTTTGGCGGAACTATTCGAGAAAATATTGCTTATGGAAAAACAAACGCAACCGAAGAAGAAATTATTACAGCTGCACGAAAAGCAAACGCACTCAGCTTTATAGAATCGTTCCCGGAAAAGATGGATACGATTGTAGGAGAACGTGGAGTAAAAATATCAGGCGGACAGAAACAACGAATTGCTATTGCGCGCGCCATTCTTCGCAATCCTAAAATTTTAATTTTAGATGAAGCAACTTCTGCACTTGATTCTGAAAGCGAGAAATTGGTAAAAGAAGCATTGAACGAGCTAATGAAGAATCGTACAACATTTATTATTGCTCACCGTTTATCTACCATCCGCGAAGCAGATATAATTTTGGTTATCAATAAAGGGAAGATTGTTGAGCAGGGCACACACGAAGAATTGAGTAAAATGAATGATGGATTGTATAGTAATTTGTTGAAGTTACAGTATGACCTTGAGTAAAGCTGCAGTAGACAGCAGCAGTAAGCAGTAAACACAATGAAAATTTCAGCATCAATTTATTCAAGCAAAGAAAAGTCTCCGGAGCAATTAGTCCGCGACTTAGATGCGCATGAAATAGATATGTTGCACGTAGATTGTGTGGATGATGAAAAAGTATTTGACGACATCTCTCGTATTCGAAAAATTTCCTCCACTCCTATTGATTTACATATCATCTCTTCTGAACCGGATAAATACTTTCAGCTTATAGAAGAGTTAAAGATTGAGTATGTAAGTTTTCAGTATGAGAATATGAAAGAAATTCCGGTTCTTCCAAAAAATTCGAAAACTCAATTTGGTCTGTCAATTACGTCAGCAACAAGTATTGAAGTTATAGATAAGCTTAACGTCTTCTCTTCGGAGGAAGATTTAGATGGGGCTTTTTCTTTTATAATGATGATGAGTACTGTGCCGGGGCAAAGCGGTGGAGAATTCAACCGCGATAGTTTTCAGAAGATTATTGAGTTCAAAAACAGGTTCCCCAAAACCCGCATACATGTTGATGGCGGAGTGAATGATGAAATTGCCTATATCCTTCGTCTGCTTGGTGTGAACGTAATTGTATCCGGCAGCTACCTGATGAATCATGAATCGCTGAGCGCGGGAATGTTGAGTTTTCACAAAAGTGCCAGCGAACACAAAAATTTTAATGTTTCTGAGTTTGCAACACCGGTTAAGTTTCTTCCGGTATTAAAGCAATCTCAACTCGATTTCAAATCCATTCTTCAAACCATGGAGCAATTTGCAATGGGTTTTGTTTTAATAACCGATAAGGATGGAAAATTAACCGGAGTAGTAAGCAATGCAGATGTGCGAAGAGGTTTACTGAAAAATTTAAACGATTTAAACTCAACCAAGGCAGAGGCAGTTATCAATAAAAGCCCAATCAGCATTCCGGATAACTCCACCGTTTCAGATATAGTTCACTTACTAAATGAGCTAAACTTTATTGTTCTATTTTTGCCGGTAGTTGACGGACAAAATATTTTAAAAGGAGCTGTGTTGCTCAATAATCTAACGCGTGTTTAATGATAGTTCATCTAAATAAAAATATTTCGAAAGAGCAGGCAGAGCAGCTTGCCGAAAAGTATCAGAGCATTCTATTTGAGAATGGCAAATTGGTTTTGGTTACTCCTTCTAAACTTAAAGTTGCTGATGATGAACTGCAAAAAGCAGCTTCTGAAATTTTTATAGCTGATACAGATATTCAATTGGCAAGCAAGCAATATATTTCTTCGAAAAGGTTAATCGTTATTGGTGAATCTTTAATCGGTGGAGAAACCAATAATACAATTGTAATTACAGGACCTTGTTCGGTTGAATCAGAAGAACAAATTGAAAGTGCAGCACAACTTTGTATTGAGTTGGGAGTTAAAATTCTTCGTGCAGGTGCTTACAAGCCCCGCACTTCTCCTTACTCCTTCCAGGGATTAGGATTAGAAGGTTTGAAACTGCTGGATAAAATGCGCAGCAAATACGGATTGAAAATAATTACCGAAGTGCGCGACAGCACCCATGCCGATGAAGTGATTGAATATGCCGACATCATTCAGATTGGAGCCAAGAGCATGTACGACCACGGTATTCTCCGTAAATGCGGAAAGAGCCGAAAACCAATTTTGCTCAAGCGCGGTTTCGGAACTACACTGCAAGAGTTTGTTCAAAGTGCAGAATTTATTTTAAGCGGAGGAAACCCGAATGTGATGTTGTGCGAAAGAGGAATAAGAACCTTTGAAACTAAAACAAGATTTACACTCGACCTCTGCGGTGTTGCCTGGCTGAAAGAAAACACCAACCTTCCTGTTATTCTCGACCCTAGCCATGCAATTGGCTATGCTTATGGAGTTGCTGATTTGTCGCGCGCTTGTGTGGCAATGGGAATTGATGGTTTACTGATAGAATCTCACCCCAATCCTAAAGTTGCAAAAAGCGATGCCGAACAGCAATTGAATTTTGATGAGTTTAGGAAACTCTATTCGAGTTTGAAAACCGTAGCAAGTAGTGTGGGTTATAAAGTAGTTTAAGTAATGGAAAAATACGAACAACTTGGAGTATCAGCTAGTAAGGAAGAAGTTCACGCTGCTGTAAAAGATTTGGATTAAAGACTTCCAAAGTTTTAAAAACTTCCGAAGTCTATGTGCCAGTGGTAATACCCGATAAGAATTTTGAGAGGGCGTTTAGGGAGGAGGGGTGAGAGTTTTGTAGGTTGGGGGGAAGGGTTAGATTTGGAGTAAAATTGCCAATGCAAAATTTCGGTGGGTGGGGACACCCACCAATAGGAAAATGTTTGGCCCCGCAAGTTTTTAAAACGTGCGAGGTTTAAGAAAGGAAATGTTTTTAGATTTGGAAGGATTGACAAATATTATACTTTGCTAACTCATGCTTACTGTTTATCAAAGAATACATCATGCTGAAAAGCAAGGGAAAAATCACCTATTAAAATACGTTTTTATTTATGCTGTGGTTATATTCGTCATTATATCATAAGGCCGTTGAGAAAAACTATACGTTTACTCTTTCTTTCGTTCCTTCTCATGAACCGGGGCTACGTTGCTTATGGCCAATGCGCTTCTACGGTGCCTTTTTTTGTTGCCAACCTTACAGGAAATCCCGATAGTGTTTGGTATAGCCCATCGGTATCACGTGTTGATAACTGTTGCGGCTCCCAACCTCCCGATAATTGCATAGCCATGGATCTTACTCTCGATTCAGCCGCTGTTGGGATTGTGTTCGATATTTATTCAGGGGCAGTGCCGCCCGGTGCCTTGTATTATCAGATAAACTGCGGAACGCTTTATCCGGTGGGTAGCGCCATTTGTTTGAACGGACCCGGTCCGCATCATCTTACTTTTTGCAAGCCCGGCAATAATCAGAATGTTTATTCCATCACTTCCGTTCGCGAGCCGCATGCTTCGAATGATATTGATGTGTTTTATCAGTGTAATGCAATGCTAAGCGCCCGTGGTTATATCGTTTCTACCATGCAATGGAACTCGATTGCACCGGGCGGCTACGGCACCTATAATAGTTCGTTAGATTGTACCGTAGGTTGCGACACCGTACATGTTCTTCAAACTCAAACACTTCCTCCTTTTATAGATTTTGAGGTATGCGGAAGTCCGCTCGCACTATGTGCTTCAAGCTATATATGCGATACGGTTCATGTAACCGTCCATCCGTTTTTGCAGGTAGATGTTACTCCCGCTACAGCACTTTTGTGTTATGAAGATTCAGCGGTTCAACTTACTGCCAATGTCACTAACAATTTTCCACCATTTACTTACTTATGGAGCAACGGAGCAAACACACAAAGTATTGTGGCGGGTGGCGGAGTTTATACCGTTAGCGTACTTGACCAACGAAGCTGCGATTATGCCGTAGATTCAGCAGTGATAACAAAATTGACGGAGCCCATTCAGGCATATCTGCGGGCAAATTTTGATACTTGCAGCACTGTAAACACGATCAGTTTAACCGGCACTGTAACGAGCGCACCGGGTGGAATCTGGTCTGGTGGAACGGGAGTAATTTCTCCTAACAATACTTCGCTCAACATCACTTACAATGTTACCAATACCGACCGCGCTAATGGCTATGTTGATTTAGTATTTCATCCCGATGTAATTTATAATTGTCCTTACCGCGATGATACCATTCGCATCGGGCTGACGACTTTTAGCGGAGTGGATAGTGTTATTATAAATAATAACCCGTGCTATGGCATGAGCAGCGGTGCTATTCAACTCACTGTTACACAGGGATATCTTCCTTACAGTTTTTCCTGGAGTACTGGCTCTGCTTTTTCTAACATTCAGAATTTGAGTGCGGGACTTTATACAGTTACTGTAACGGATAAAAATCAATGTAAACAAACTTATAGTTATACCGTTACTCAGCCAACACAAATTACCCTTACAGGAATAACCAATGCAGTGAACTGTTTCAATGGCAATAACGGCTCTGTTTCTTTGAATGCAAGCGGAGGTACTCCGGGATATACTTATCAATGGAGTAATGGTGCAGCAACGGCAACTAATCCGGGCTTGATGGCCGGCAACTACACAGTAACCGTTCGCGATATGAATCTTTGCACCGCATCGGCAAACTACAGCATTACACAACCGTTTCAATTGCAAATCACGTCTTCTACAATTCAGCCCGTGAGTTGCAATGGCGGTAATAACGGAAGCATCATCAT
>JBKJJB010000287.1:0-11544 GCA_046598235.1 Chitinophagales bacterium | reverse complement strand
ACCAACACTATTCTCGGGCAAATGCAAACTACTGCTACTTGCTACCAGTGCAACGGAAGCGGACAGCAAATAACCAAGAAGTGCCTTACCTGCAACGGACTGGGCGTTGAGTACGGAGAAGAAACTATTCAGGTAGATATTCCTGCAGGTGTTTCGGAAGGCATGCAGCTTTCGATGAGCGGAAAAGGAAATGCGGGCGAGCAGGGCGGTCCTTCGGGCGATTTAATTATACAGATAGAAGTTGCTCAAAACCCTGACCTGGAAGTGGACGGGCAGAATGTAATTTACGACCTTCACATAAGTTTTATAGATGCCGTGCTTGGTTCACAAGTAGAAGTGCCTACAATAGAAGGCAAGGCAAAATTTAAAATCCCCCCTGGAACACAGGCAGGTAAAATATTCCGCCTGAGCGGAAAAGGTTTGCCAGCGGTAAACAGTTATGGCAAAGGCGATCAGCTTATCCTCATTCATGTTTATACTCCTTCCGATTTAACTACGGATGAAAGAAAGTTGTTGGAAAAACTTCGCGAGTCGCCCAACTTTAAACCCAAGCCGGGCGAAAAACAGGAGCGCGGATTCTTCGATAGGGTGAAGGATATGTTTGAGTAAAATTAAAATCTAAAAACAACAGCATGATAAGCAGTACTGAAGCAAATAAAAGGCTAAAGACTATTACCGAATCGAATAAATTGTGGAACGATGCGATAGAAAACAAAAGCCCAGAGGCCGTAATAAATCTGTGGAAGGGTTATGAATTGATATACAAGAAAGAAACCAGCTTAACACAGGAAGCAGAACAGAAACTTAGAGAAATGTATTTATTAAGAAAGAATGATTTTGATTTTGACCAAAAGTGTCGAAAAGAACTTGAACTCAATAAAATGAAGAATAACGTGAATGTTTTATTTGGAGGATTCGAACTCGTACTTCAATTTATAGGTGAAAAATTTGAAAGAGATTAATACTTCTTTTTCATTTGAATTATTCAGTTACGCTTTCCTGAACACTCGAATATCGTACACTCTGCGAAATTTGTAATTTTGTAATCCAAAAACAAACATCATGAAAAGAATATTGGCAGTTACAGTAGTTACTTTTGTACTATTAATTGGATGCAAAAAAGAAAATGTAGATGCAAGAGAAAAGTATTTAGGCAATTACTATGGGATTTACACTTTTGAAAATGGGAGCATCGTTAACGGTCAACGCGATATTCTTATTGACCCTAATAGTAAAAGTCGAATACTGATTGACACCGGTGTAATGTATGCCGACCTCGAACTTGATAGCGGAAAAATCAATATCCCCTATCAGGTTGAAAATAGGGGGGCTTCAAGCAACAATACTATCTATGGCACTGGGCAAATAGTCGGAAGCGAATTAAAAATGTCCGTTTTTTACGATTACGTAGACGGCACATCCGAGCGAGTAACATTTTCTGGTATTAAAAACTAGGTTGCCATCTTCTGCCGAGGTTGGTGTTATCACTAACAACGAATCTTTTTTTAATGGCAACCTGATGAGAGAAGGGCGGCTGTTTGCATTAGGGGAAAAGCGAAAATCTATTTTTGATGAATGAGAAAACCTCCCCGCTTGAAATGGCACCCCCTCACCTAAGAAAAAGCTAAAAAGAGGGAAAAAAAAGCAACAACAAAAAAGGTTGGAGCAATGACCCGACTGCTAGACACAAGCAGGAACGACATAATTTTTATTTTAGCGACTCATGTCCCTACTTTCCCTCCAACACATCATCAAACAATACGGCACTTACCGCGCCAGCGATGATGTAAGTTTCGATATTCCCAAGGGCAAAATTTTCGGGTTGTTGGGTCCCAATGGAGCGGGCAAAACCACTCTCATCCGCATGATTACCCGCATTCTTTATCCCGATAGCGGCAACATTCTTTTTAATGGCGAACAACTTACCGACAAGCATACCGAAACCATCGGCTACATGCCCGAAGAGCGCGGCTTATATAAAAAGATGAAAGTGGGTGAGCATCTTATTTATCTAGGCAGGTTGAAAGGACTATCTAAGCAACAGGCAAGGGAGAATGTGAACCACTGGCTAAAAAGATTTGAGATTGGGAACTGGGAGAATAAACTCATCGAAGAGCTTTCGAAAGGCATGAGCCAGAAGGTGCAGTTTATCGCCACGGTGTTACACAATCCCGAGTTGCTGATACTGGATGAGCCGTTTTCCGGTCTCGACCCTATTAATTCTAAATTGATTGAAGAAGAAATTCATTCGCTTAGTCAACAAGGCAAAACAATTATCTTCTCCACTCACCGCATGGAGCAGGTGGAAGAAATATGCGATGAAATTGTACTGGTGAACAAGGGAAAGAAAATTCTGGAGGGCGGAGTGAAAGAACTGAAACAGCGGTTTAAGGAAAATAAATTCCGCATCTCCTTTAATGGCGAAATCAATAACGGCTTGCTCAATAATTTAGATGTGGTGGAAAAGAAAGTAGGAGAAGTGGTGGTTAAGTTTAGCGAAGAACATCGCGGCAACGAACTACTTAAATTATTTGTAGGACAGGGAATGGAGGTTACTTCCTTCAATGAGTTGCTGCCGAGTATTAATGAAATATTTATAAAATCAGTTAGTGGTTAGTGGCGAGTAGTAAGTGGTAAATACAGTCATTGAATTTACCACTTGCCACTTACTACTTACCACTTGCCATTCAGTATGAACAAAATCTTCATCATTCTTCAGCGCGAATACATCACGCGGGTAAAGCGTAAGAGCTTTATTATTACCACGCTGCTTGCTCCGCTTGGGTTCTTTGCACTTATTGCCGGCTCAGCGTTTATAGGCACTTATTCGCAAAGCAAAACCAATGTTGCCATTATAGATGAAAGTGGATTGTTTAAAAACATAACCATTGCCGATGCCGATGACCAAACCATTTACTTTCATCGGGTAGATGATAACTACGAACAACTTGCGGGAATGCTTCCGAGAGAGAAAAACGAAAAAGGGAAATACCAGGCAATCATTTTTATTCCTTCTAATTTTAATATCAATACGCCTAACAATCCTGTAATTGCATATAGATATGTAGAGCGCCCGGGGTTAGCGAAAAAACAATTCATCAACCAGCGGATGAATGAAGCCATTGCCAAGTTGCGAATGAAAATGCTGAACATCAATGAAGATGTGCAGGAGCAAATGGAGAAGAAAGTGGAGCTTGATTATTCTTCGCTCGACAATAAATCAGAAAAGAAAGGTTACACCGAAGCAGCAGGGATAGTGGGTCTATTCATGGGCTTCGCTATTTATATATCTCTCTTCTTTTACGGCACCATGATTATGAAAGGAGTGCAGGAAGAAAAAACAAGCCGCATTATAGAAGTGCTCACTTCTTCCGTAAAGCCTTTTCAATTACTGATGGGGAAAATTTTGGGAGTAGGCGCAGTGGGACTCACTCAGTTTATTCTTTGGATATTATTAATGTTTGGTGTAAACATTATTGCAGGAATTATTTTCGGTGCCGCCATCGGTTCACACCCACCATCGGTTGGCAACGGGCAGCAACCAGGCTTAGACCCTGATGATTTGCAACTGATGATTAGAAACATATCGCAACTTCCGTTTACTCAAATTGCTCTTCTTTTCCCTATTTACTTTCTCGGTGGGTTCTTGTTATATGGTTCTCTTTTTGCAGCGGCAGGGGCAGCGATGGGTGAAGATGGCGACCAGCAATCGCTCATGGTACCTATCACCGTTCCTATTATCCTCTCTATTTTCATCGCCATCAATGTCATCAACAACCCCGATAGCAACCTTGGATTCTGGGGTTCCATTATACCATTTACTTCTCCGGTGGTGATGAGCGCTTTGCTTCCGTTTCGACCCGAGTGGTGGCAAATTGCCATTTCAGTTTTACTATTGATTGGTGGATTTATTCTCACTACCTACATTGCTGCCCGCATTTATCGCACGGGTATTTTAATGTATGGTAAAAAAATAACGCTGAAAGAAATGGGGCGCTGGGTGTTTTCCAAATCATAAAAATTTATCAGGATTAGGTGCTTAAGGGAATTAAGAACAACTTCGTTACGATTGCACAGATAATACAGATTGATTTCACCGATTTATCGGTGAAATCTTTGTCTTTCATCTGTGTAATCGACCGTAAGGAAATTATTTTGATTTAAGTGCCTAACCCTGAAATTTATTAAACCACTAAATTCGTGGCGTATCTGCTTATAAACTAAAAAATCACAATCATGAAATCAATATTTATTACACTTCTTTCGGTTCTTTCTCTTTCCATGTTTGCTCAAAAAGAAATTACTGTTCAAGTAGAAACTGTAACCATGAGCAAGGGCACACAAACTTCTTATCAGGTTACTATCCCTCAAAACACATTCAAAGATGTAGAGAAGGATTGGCAGAAATATACAGGCACTGGAAGCAAAGGCAAAGCAAGTGCGGTTAAAGGAGAAAATTTTCAACCCGCAGCAGTTAATGCAAATGTTTCACCCGCTCCATTTAACGTATATAGTAAGTTGCTTGAAACAACCGAAGGAGTTCGCCTAACCGTTTGGCTTACCGAAAACGATACCATTTTTATTTCGAAAGAAGTAAGCAGCGATAAAGATTTAGCAGCGCAAAAATATGTGCGCGACTTTGCTGTGCAGGAATATCAAAATGTTGTAAAAAAAGAATTAGAAGCTGAGCAGGAAAAACAAAAAGAACTGGAAAAAGAATTACAAGGATTTATTAAAGACGAAGAAAAATCAAGAAAGAAGATAAGCAGCAACCAACGCTCTATACAAAGAGCCAACGATGCCATTGCCACCAACAATGCCGATATACAAAACACCGCCTACAAAATCACTGACTCAAAACGAATGGTAGAACGTACAGCTTCAGATGAAAACGCTAACAAGGGCGCAAAAAAATCGCTTAAGGAAGTAGAAAAAAATAAAAAGAAGTTGCAGAAAGACAACGAGTCGCAGGCTAAAAACATTGACAAGTGGAACAAGGAAATACGCGAAGAAGAAAGAAACATAACCGACTCGCAGCAAAAACAAGCGGCAAAAAAAGGTGATATTGAAAAGCAAAAACAAAAGGTGCAGGAAGTACAAACCAAGTTAGACGGCATCAAATAGCTCGACCATCCTTAATGGCGCAGAAATTATTTTCTTTACGTCATATTCTAAACTATGAAGGGAATTATACTTGCAGGAGGTTCCGGCACCCGTCTTTACCCGATTACTTACGCTATCAGTAAGCAAATCATGCCTATCTATGATAAGCCGATGATTTACTATCCGCTTACCGTTTTGATGAAAGCAGGTATTAGCGAAATTCTGATTATTTCCACGCCTACCGATTTGCCAAATTTTGAGCGTTTATTAGGTGATGGCAAAAAATTTGGCTGTTCATTTTCTTACAAAGTTCAGGAGGTTCCGAATGGACTTGCACAGGCATTTGTATTGGGAGAAAAATTTATTGGCAAAGACAAAGCTGCGTTAATTCTTGGCGACAATATTTTTTATGGCAGTGGTCTTGACCAGTTGCTCAAATCAAATTCCAATCCCGATGGAGGAGTTGTATTTGCCTATCATGTTAGCGACCCTGAGCGATATGGTGTAGTGGAGTTTGATGCCAGCGGCAAAGCTATTTCTATTGAAGAAAAACCGAAAGAACCAAAAAGCAACTATGCAGTTCCCGGGCTTTATTTTTATGACAATAACGTGGTAGAAATTGCCAAGCAGTTGAAGCCTGGTGTTCGCGGTGAATATGAAATTACCGATGTAAACAAAGAGTATCTGCAACAGAAGAAACTTCATGTAGGTATTTTGGATAGAGGTACTGCGTGGTTAGATACAGGAACTTTTGATTCGTTGATGCAGGCATCGCAGTTTGTTCAAGTGATTGAGCAGCGACAAGGATTAAAAGTTGGCTGCATTGAAGAAGAAGCCTGGCGACAAGGTTTTATTTCTAACGAACAATTAAGAAGTTTGGCAGAGCCACTTATGAAAAGCGGCTACGGAAAATATTTAATGGAGTTAATTAGTTAGTGCTTAATACTGAACAGAATGAAAAATAGAATTTTAGTTACAGGCGGTGCAGGCTTTGTGGGTAGCACTATGATTGATAAACTGCTTGAGAATCCTGACAACTTTGTAGTAATAATTGATAATCTATCTACCGGCAACATCAAACGCTTGCCCGAGAAGAATGAAAAAAATAATTGGAAATTTATAAAGTGTAATTGCAACGACTACCGCGATATTGGCGCGGTAATGACAGCTTACCGCTTCGATTATGTTTTTCATTATGCCGCAGTTGTGGGAGTTAAACGAACATTAGATAATCCGGCAAGGGTGCTGAATGATATTCAGGGTATACGATACATTCTTGAGTTGAGCAAAAATACCGGTGTGAAGAGAGTTTTCTTTTCTTCTTCATCCGAAGTTTATGGTGAACCTTTTGAGCATCCGCAAAATGAAATGACAACCCCTCTTAATTCGCGCTTGCCTTATGCTGTGGTTAAAAATGTGGGTGAAGCATTTCTTCGCTCATACAAACAGGAGTATGATTTAGATTATACCATCTTCCGTTTTTTCAATACGTACGGACCCAAGCAAAGCAGCGATTTTGTAATGACCCGTTTTATTCAAGCTGCTTTAAAGGGAAAAAATATTACCATTTATGGCGATGGTTCACAAACAAGAACCTTTTGCTACCGCGATGATAATGTGGATGCTTGTGCGAGTGCATTTTATCAAAATGCTTATGTAAATGATACCGTAAACATCGGCAGCGACTCTGAAATAAAAATCATTGATTTAGCTAAATTGATTATCACAATAACTAACTCAAAATCAGAAATAGTTCATCTTGCTCCCTTAGTAGAAGGAGATATGAGCAGACGGAAACCCGACATAACCAAAATGCAATCGCTTCTTAACCGACCAATGGTAAATTTAGAAGATGGAATTCGCAAAACTATTGAAAGCGGACAATACAATTATTGATGGCGAAAATTCTTGTTACAGGCGGTTGCGGCTATATTGGTTCTCATACCATCGTTGATTTACTGAACAATGGTTTTGAAGTAGTAAGCATTGACAACAACAGCCGTTCCAAAGCTTCAACAATTGATCTCATTTTTATTATTACCGGAAAACGAATCAGGAATCATGCGATTGATTTGTGCAATAAAGAGGCAGTAAAAAAAGTTTTTGAAGAAGAAGGAAAAATAGATGGCATCATTCATTTTGCTGCGCTGAAATCAGTTCCCGAATCGGTAGAGAAACCCCTTCTTTATTACAGAAATAATCTTGATTCGCTTATCCATCTTCTCGAACTTACTGCTGAGTTTAAAGTAAGCGATTTTGTTTTTTCTTCTTCGTGTTCGGTATATGGCAATGCCGAAAAACTTCCGGTAACGGAAGAAACCCCTATTGGTGTTGCCGAATCTCCTTATGCACACACCAAGCAAATGGGAGAAGATATCATCCGCAATTTTTCAAAAACTTCGGAAACTAAATTTATTCTGCTCCGCTACTTCAATCCTGTGGGCGCACACGAAAGCGGAAAGATGGGCGAAGATTCAACAGATGTTGTGACTGCTGTAATTCCTCGCATTACTGGAAAAGCTATTGGCAAATTCAAGCAGTTTACCGTGTTTGGAAATGACTACGACACTCGCGATGGAACCTGTGTGCGCGATTACATACATGTAATGGATATTGCCAGCGCACATACAAAAGCAATCCAATATCTTACCGCCAACCAGGTAAAGACGGAAGTGTTTAACCTGGGTACAGGCAATGGTGTTACTATTCTTGAAGCTATTCAATCGTTCGAAAAAGTTTCGGGTACCAAGCTTGACTACAAAATGGGCGCACGAAGAGCGGGCGATGTGGTTTCTATTTATGCCAACAACAACAAAGCGCGTAAACAATTGGGATGGGAAATAAAATACGACCTTGATGATATGATTCGTACCGCTTGGGTTTGGGAGAAATCGCTGGCAGAAAAAGTGTAGCGGATTACTTTGCTCTTGATTTATTCAAAACGCTTTCATAAGTATCTATCCACTGCTTTGGAGTCATTTTAGATGCTAACTCTCCAATCAGCTTAAAAGGAATCTGTTCAGGTTTCTTAAAGCGAATGCAACTTTTACCCATATCCAATTTTGCTTTCGATTGTTTAGCATATTCTTCGGTAAACCATTTTAGCAGCTTAGGGTCGCTGTAAACACCCATGTGATATACAGCTATAAAATTCTTTTGCGAAGCAATATTCATAAAAGGCAAAGGCAGCTTAGGATCGCAATGATAGCCATTGGGATAAATGGAATGTGGCACTACATATCCTAACATACCGTAACTCATCACCTCCGAAAAACCCTTTGGAAGATTTTTAAGAATGGCTTTGCGCAGTTCGGTCATGGCTTGTTTCCGGTCTTCGGGCAGCGTATTAAAATACTCATCGGGGGTAGTAGCTTTTGATTGCATGTGTCTTTATGTTTTTCTGTAGGCATAAAAATATAAATTCCGAAACGGAGACCCAACAGAAACCAAAGGTGATAGGGTTTTGCCAAAAGATATTTGGACAGTACCGCCAAAAGTTCTAGTGGTTCAATTCTGCACATGCGTTGCACATGAATTACACATCGCTGCGCCACTACATCATGACAAGCTTTGCGGATGGCTTTGAGTAGGGAAGGATGCCCATCACAGGTAATGCTTTCTATTTGCACACTTAACGATAGCAGATTCATCAGGTCTTCTTTCATTTCCTTATACCATTCTCCATCGGTGAACCGATAGAGCTGCGTAAACTTGATAGTGTTATCGCGATAAACAATCAGGCAAATATCTTTGCCGTAATAAGTTCCATCAATCATTAAGTTAACCTTCTCCGATGGATAAACATTCCATAGAGGTGGCGCAGATAAATACGTGTGAAAGTATCGCTTAAGCGAACGAGCAGAGTAACCACTTTCAATACTGATGTTATCAATAGTTTGTTTTCCCGCTACCCATTTTTCAAACCAAACAAATCGGTTGTGCCGTGTAACAGATTTATTGGTTCGGTGAAAAAATACACCGCAGGATTTACAACGGAATCGTTGTCGATCGTTACGTCTACCCCAACCAATTACTGCATAACTCTCGCAACTCGGACATCGCTTTTTTTAGTGACTTTTTCATCAAGCAAAAGAAGGATATGAGATCAGTTTCATATCCTTCTTTCCAAACCTTTGTCTGTATTGAGTTTCAGACGATTCTACCAACCATTTTTGGCACTTATATCAGTTTAGAACAAACGGGAAGAGGTTGCGACTAATCGGGCAGGGGGTTAGAATAACCGTAAACCTTACGGACAAACAGGTCCCAACACAGCGGTTCCCGTTAAAGTATAACCGTTTCCGTTTGTTTTAATACCGCAGCCTGCAGTGCCCCCTGCCCCTTGGGCACAAACACCGGTATCAAAATATCCAAATGCTGGTCCACCCGCTGCACCCGGCTGGCCGAGGTTACCACCAGTGCCACCCACGCCAGGGCGATAAGGACCAAAACTGACAAACAGAATGGTACAATTTACATTGCACCCTCCGTTAGGTCCACCGGTCCCTCCGGTGAGCAAGGTTCCTGCATTTCCTGCAGAACATGCGGGAGGAGTTGATGGGTCACCATTCGTACCGCCCGCTCCGGGTGTAGAACCGGCACCACCACCACCACCTGTTCCTACACGGAAAGTAGTGCACGGGTTTGCAGCACCTAACTCAGCACCCGCACCGCCACCACCACCGCCACCACCAATGGTTCCTGTGTTGTTGATGGTAACTCCAGAGCATAGCAACTCAAACGCATTGCCACCGTTTTTACCATTAAAGTTAGGGCATGTGGTTAGGTTGTGTCCTGCATCATCGCCACCGTCACCGCCTTTGCCAGCAATAGTAGCAGCGTTGTTTACTGCAATATTGGAACCCGAAGCAAATGTTCCGGTAGTTAAAGAAGGCGATGCAGTAGAAGTACTGCCAATAGTAATACCCGCAGAAATATTAAAGGTAACATCAATCGGGCAACCCGGGTTCCCCGCCCTGCTCCATAGGTTAACATTGGTGGTAGATGCAGTAATATTTATGACAGAAGGCAGAATAGTAAGTATATAAGTAGTAGAAGAGCTGAGAACACCAACGGTACCCACCACATCTACCGAATAAACACCCGGTATAGCACAGGATGATGAAGTAAATGTAAGCGTAGTGCTTCCGGGAATACCCAAGCTGCTGGTACCAAAGGATGCGCTAACACCTACCGGAAGATTATTAACCGAAAGGAAAGCAGTACTGCCCGAGCTTCCGCATGCGCCCGGGTTATTGATAGTAACTGTTGTGGTAGCGGTTAACACATTCGGTGCAATTCCTATTTCGTTAACGGTTCCCGCCACAGGGCTTATTGAAAGATTGTAATTGTAGATAGTTAAAGTATAGTTGATGGTTCTGATAGTAGAACCGGAAGTTGCAAGAATGGTAATGGTATAAGTTCCGCTTGGTGCCGTAGGTAAAGCGGTAACAGTAAAGATAGCGTTGGTGGTAGGCGTTACGTAGTTATTTGAAAAATTGAGCAACACTCCAGCAGGAACACCCGCTGCCGAAAGCACTACCGGTGATGGCGTTCCGGTAACAAGACTAATAGTAACCGTATCTGAAACACTATTAAAATTAGAACTGAGTAAACAATCGGAAGGATGCTTAATGGCAAGCGCATAATCGAAAGCACAGACTGTTTGCCCCATATTTACCCAACAGGTTCCGTTCCAGAATTGGTGAACATTTAAAGTAGCATTGTAAATAGATAGTCCGATAGCAGGACCAACTATGGCATCGCGCTGGGCGGTAGTAAGCGCGGGAAATAAAACACCTCTCGTGGTGCTTTGAATATCGAGAATAGCGGTGGCGGCAGGAGTGGGTTGATTGATGCCCACAGCTCCGTTAGTTTTTATTCTTACCTTCTCGGTATTGAGTGTTCTGAAAACTAAATCCTGATTATCGGTAGTTCCTACAAAATTAATTGTAGGATCAGTAGCTGCATTTCCCTTTAATGCCCAAAAGTCGCCAAGGGTATCTGCAGGAATCCATGCAGTGCCATTCCACATCAAAACATTTCCGGGTTGAGGAGTAATGTTTGCAACAGGGTTACCTTGTAAACCAACAACTGTTGGGTTAGGATACGTGCCTGACAAGTCGCCCCCCGCAGGCCCAAGCGGACCTGTGGGTCCTGTTATACCTTGTAACCCTGTAGTACCTGTTACTCCTTGTATTCCCTGAGGGCCTGTAGCACCATCAATACCATTTGTTCCGTTCACTCCCGCTGGACCTTGTGAACCTGTTGCTCCTTGAATGCCTTGTATTCCCTGAGGTCCTGTTGCTCCATCAACTCCGTTTGTGCCATTTATTCCCGCTGGACCTTGTGGTCCCGTAGCACCATCAATTCCGTTTGTGCCATTTATTCCTGCAATACCTTGTGGTCCTGTTGGTCCAGTGTTCCCTTGAATTCCTTGTA
>JBKJJB010000101.1:0-3807 GCA_046598235.1 Chitinophagales bacterium | reverse complement strand
CCAAAACGAATAGAAGGAAACATGGTAAGGTCAAGTTGTAATTCGCTTGAACCTGTTTCAATAAACTTGCAAAGATTGTGAAGTACACTTTCGTAATTTTCAAGATTATCTATACTTAAACCCTCGATAAAGCTGCACTCGCCAACTCCAGTTTTTTCTTCCTCCTGGATAAATAAATAATAGCCATTCTTCACTTTCATCTCGCCACGCGAAGTGAGAACCGGATTTTTGAATTGTAGTTGATATTTTTTAAAAAACGCTTTACGCATGGGTAAGAAGTTCGTTTACCAGATAATCAACTCCTACGGTTGCTTTTTCGTTGATGAATTTAAGATGAGGAATGCGTGGCAGAGCAATGTCGCTTGGGTCTATTAACCATTTGGGGGTTTCGTACTTTGTATAGTTAACAAGTCCCGCTGCGGGATAAACAACGAGCGAAGTTCCTACAACAATAAAAATATCAGCATCGCGCACAATCGGAATTGCTTCTTCCATTTTGGGAACAGCTTCTCCAAACCAAACAATATGCGGACGAAGTTGTGACCCCTTTTCACATTTATCTTCCGGCAGAATATCTTTCTTCCAATCGTAGATTAAACTTTCATCCACGGTGCTTCTTACTTTTAGTAATTCGCCATGAAGGTGAATGATGCTAGTAGAGCCACCGCGCTCATGCAGGTCATCTACATTTTGCGTGATGATAGTTACCTCATATTTTTTTTCGAGTTCAGCCAATGCGCAATGTGCGCGGTTGGGCGTGCATTCCAAAAGCTGCTTTCGTCTTTGATTGTAAAAATCAATTACCAACTGTTGGTTTCTTTTCCATCCTTCAGGTGATGCCACATCTTCAACTCGGTGGTTCTCCCACAATCCGCCCGAATCGCGAAAAGTTTTAATCCCACTTTCCGCACTAATACCGGCTCCTGTAAGAACAACAATTTTTTTCATCAAATCCTAATAGAGTCTTTTAATAATTTTTAGTTGATGCGAATATTTTTTTGAAGCAACATTATAAATTCCGAAATGGTCTATCTTATCCACTCGCACTTTTCCCGATGAATGAATAATGCGCTGGTCTTTCAAAATAATTCCAACATGAATAATTTTTCCGCTATCGTTACTGAAAAATGCTAGGTCGCCTGGTAAGGCTTCCTCTACAAAATTCACAACACTTCCTTGTTCTGCCTGCTGATAAGCATCGCGCTTTAACGCAACACCAACAAACTTGTAAACTATTTGAGTAAAACCTGAGCAATCAATACCAAATGGAGAACGACCTCCCCACAGATAAGGGGCATTCAGATAACGCAACGCAATCCGCTCAAACATGGAAGTATTCTTTGCATCATGAGGAACTGCCTGCCCGTTGTAAATAAATTTCTCTTTAGCTATTTTAAAATTCAGCCCATCAAAAAATGGCAGGCTGCTTCCTGCAACAATTGGTATAGAATGTTGGCTTGATGATGCATTACTGACCAATTCGAGCGCTACTCCATATCCAGCAGCCGAAATAGCAGCAAAATCTTTTTCTGTTAGCTCATGATGCTGTGCCAAGTCAATCCATCCTTCGTAGTCGTCATAATCACATTTAATGTGCAGCCAAGAATCTGTGGTACTGATAACTTCATACATTTCACCAAATAAAATCTGGGAGACCAATTCGCTTCGGTGCAAAGGTTCTTTGCGCATAGGGATTATACTGAGTGTGCCAATTCCATATTTCATAGTGTGCAATATATTTTCAATTATAGTGATTACATAGCTTTTAGATTTTTAGCACTCTTAAGCGACAAATTCGTTGCAATGGAATCAGGCGTTTTTGGAGTCAGAACTCATTAATTTTTGACTGCTTTCGGGGTAGTTTTATTTTTAACAATTCATGAGGCATATTTCTATTTCAAATCATTTGAAAACAAACCGTACAGGAGGCTGGTTTATGACGGTTCTTTATATCAGTAAAATTGATAATAACACAATTACTACAGATAGTTGAAAGAAATTTCATAAAGTTTTAGCAACTAAACATTGAATTGAAATAAGAGCTAATAAGAGAGGAAGGGGAGTGAGTACTGAATTTTTCTCTGTTTTAAGAATCGGTGCAACTTGAGTAACTTTATTCTCATATTGTTTTTCATTCCCACTGCATAAAGTTTTCTCAATGGTTTAATTATTTCTTATATATAGTAAGAAACGAACTATTGTTCTTTCTTATTGAAAAAAATGGGTAATTTTATTGTGTTCTTCGGAACGGACACAACCGGGCATTGCTTTCATGTTATAATTTATTCTTATGAATAAAAGTCTACTACTAACTTTTTCTCTATTGTGGTTGTTAACTCAGCCGCTTGTATCTCAAAATAGAAATGTCGGAATCGGCACCACTACTCCCGATGCCAGTTCTATACTTGATTTAAGAGCAAACGATAAAGGTGTTCTTGTTCCTCGTGTTACTACCCCCCAGCGTTTGGCAATCGTCAATCCTGCCGAAGCTTTGTTGGTTTATGATGTAACATTGGGCTGTTTCTTCTATTATAAAAATACACAATGGGTATCGTTGTGTGGTGGACAAGCAGGAAATGCTGGCCCCACAGGTCCCACAGGGATACCTGGACAAAATGGATTTGACGGAGCAACAGGAGCTACAGGTCCAGCAGGAACAAACGGTGTAAGCGGGACTATCGGTTCACAAGGTCCCACCGGAGCAACAGGGTTGCCGGGTGACTCGGGTCCACCGGGCTCAACAGGCGGACAAGGACCGACAGGCCCCACAGGGTATGACGGGACGAATGGAATGAACGGTCCAGGTTATTTAGCCACTTCTACTACCAGTGCTACTATTTCAATAGGGAGCGTATCAGTAACTACACAAACCAATCTTGCTTATTTGCCAGGTGACCGCGCCAGAATATCAGCTTCTATAACCGATTACATGGAAGGCGTTGTTACAGCATACACAGGAGTAATACTTACCATATTAGTAGATAGAACAATTGGGGGAGGTACATTTACAAACTGGAATATCGGAATCGCAGGAGATGTTGGAACTTCAGGAACTAATGGCACCACTGGACCTCAAGGTCCTTTAGGAGCCGCTGGAGCAGACGGATTTCATTGCTGGGATTCGAACAACAATGGAGTGAATGATTTGGGTGAAGACGTAAATGGAGATGGATTTTTTACCACTGCTGATTGCAATGGAGGAGTTGGGGTTCCCGGTGCAACAGGCGCAACAGGCGCAACAGGAGCTAATGGGGTAGATGGGATCAATGGAACAAACGGTGTTGACGGAGTAACGGGTTGTACAGGAGCCGCAGGAGCAAATGGAATTGACGGTGCTACGGGTGCGACTGGCGTTAATGGTGTAGATGGTATCAACGGAACGAATGGTGTTGATGGAGCAACTGGTTACACAGGAGACACAGGAGCAGACGGATTTCATTGCTGGGATTCGAACAACAATGGAGTGAATGATTTGGGTGAAGATGTAAATGGAGATGGATTTTTTACCACTGCTGATTGCAATGGTGGAGTTGGAGTTCCCGGTGCAACAGGACCAACAGGCGCAACTGGAATTGACGGATCTACAGGCGCAACAGGTGCTGATGGTATAGATGGCATCAACGGAACGAATGGTGTTGATGGAGCAACTGGCCCTACGGGAGCCGTAGGAACAGATGGAATAGATGGGTCTACAGGAGCCACAGGAGCAGACGGATTTCATTGCTGGGACTCGAACAACAATGGAGTGAATGATGTGGGTGAAGATGTAAATGGAGATGGATTTTTTACCACTGCTGATTGCAATGG
>JBKJJB010000042.1:0-8487 GCA_046598235.1 Chitinophagales bacterium | reverse complement strand
AAACAAAAAAATATCTGCTGACAACGCATACAACGATTATAAAATAGAGGATGGATAAAGAACTAAACATTCGCTGCAACTGAAAATACACCCATGTGTAGAGTAACTAAATCATTTTTTCAAACAAACATATTGAGTTAATTATGAATTTGATGGATTCAGTCAATAAGTTTGAAATTAACTTAGTTTTGAGGCAACAATTGAATCTTCAATGAACATCTGCGGCATACATTACAGAACCATATGGCTCCAAGAAGATGACGCAGAGGCGATTAGCATTATTGACCAGCGGCATCTGCCTCATAAATTTGTCATTGAACATCTGCATTCAGTAGTTGAGGTTGCTAATGCCATTCAACAAATGCACGTAAGAGGAGCCGGACTGATTGGTGCAGCAGCAGGATACGGAATGTATTTAGCTGCACTTGAAGCAAAAAATTCGGAATCATTTCACGAATATCTATTGCAATCAGCTCAATTACTTAAAGATAGCCGCCCTACGGCTGTTAACCTCGAATGGGCAGTAAACAGACAATTAGAAGCTATTGCAAGAGGAATTTCTATTGATGATAAAATAAAAATCGCTAAAGAAACCGCCACTCTCATTGCCGATGAAGATGCTGCTTTCTGCAAAAGAATTGGCCAGCATGGTGTAAACATCATTGAGAAATTATCTAAAAAAAAGAAAGGCGAAATCGTCAACATCTTAACTCACTGCAATGCAGGGTGGTTAGCGTTTGTTGATTATGGTTCTGCCACCTCTCCTATTTATGAAGCGCATGAGCGTGGAGTGAAAGTGCATGTGTGGGTAGATGAAACACGTCCTCGCAATCAGGGGGCGAGTTTAACTGCCTGGGAGTTGCACAATCACGGAATACCTCATACTATCATTGCTGATAACACAGGCGGTCACCTGATGCAGCAGGGCATGGTGGATATGGTTATTACAGGTGCCGACCGTGTAACCCGCAGCGGTGATGCTGCCAATAAGATTGGCACTTACCTTAAAGCACTCGCTGCAAAGGATAACAACATTCCTTTTTATGTGGCACTCCCCTCCTCTTCTTTCGACTGGAACATTACAGATGGATTGAAAGATATAATCATTGAAGAAAGACATTCAGATGAAGTGAAATACGTTTATGGTTTGCATAATGATGAAATAAAGAAAGTGTTGGTCGCTCCTAAGGAAAGTCCTGCTGCCAATTATGGTTTTGATGTAACCCCCGCCCGCCTCATCAGCGGACTGATAACAGAACGCGGTATCTGCAAAGCTAATGAGATAAGTATTTTGAATATGTTTCCGACAGGAAATAATCAGTAATGAAAGAAATAGGAATAAAATTTAACTGCCGCTGGCTCGATGAAAAGCCGCTTGACTATAAATGGCTGAAAGATTTGAATGTGTGGCGCAGCCGTTTGTTTAAAGCCGGATTGATTGGTGTTTATCCCGATGGCATTGGTTATGGAAATATGAGCGTACGCTACCAGCGCACTAAGTTTATCATTACCGGAACTGCCACAGGCAAACTGCAAAAATTAAATGCCCGGCACTACACACAGGTTACAGATTATAGTCTCGATAAAAACAGAGTTACTTGTGTAGGACCCGTTAAGGCTTCTTCCGAATCACTTACACACGCATTGCTTTACGAAACTGATAAAGACATTAACGCAGTGTTTCATGTTCATCATCGCGGAATATGGAAAGAGTTGATGAATGTAGTACCCACAACCAAAAAAAATATTGAATACGGTACTGTAAGTATGGCTGTAGAAATGCGAAGGTTATTCAGAGATACAGATGTAGCGGTGCAAAAGATGTTTGTAATGGCAGGTCACGAAGAAGGCATAGTTACTTTCGGAAAAACAATGGATGAAGCAGGAGAGAAAATATTGAATGAACTAAGCCTGTTAAAGTAAGTTTGAATATATACCTCGCTTCAATAAAGGTCTTCACCTTTTATTTATCATTGTGCCCCATTTACATTTATCTATGAAATCAAGTCTCTTTTTCCTTCTCGCAGTTTGCATTTTTTCTTTTGCCGAAGCACAAAATGATAATAATCTGCGCCTTAATCAGGTTCAAATTATTGCCAGCCACAACAGCTACAAGAAACGCCCTGACCCAAGAGTGTTGAAGTTTCTTGAAAGCAAAGCGAAGTTGTTAGGCAAAGAGAATAACCCTATTGCGATTGACTACGGACATCTTCCGTTCGATTCACAATTTACTTACTACAATGTTCGTGGTTTGGAGATTGATATTTGCAACGACCCCAAAGGTGGACTTTATTACAAGAGAAAGCTGAACTCTTTTATACATGGTATGAAAGTAAAGTCGGGAATAGAAGCGTTGAAGAAGCCCGGCATGAAAGTACTGCACATTAAAGATGTAGACTTTGAAACTAACTATTACACGTTTAAAGGATGTTTAGTTGCCTTAAAAAAATGGAGCGATGCAAATCCGAATCATCTACCCATGTTTATCAATGTAGAAAGCAAAAATGATGCCCCTGCCGATATGAGCGGATGGCTTCGCTTCTTCGGCTTTAAACGTGCCGGCAAATTTGACGCTATTGCTTGCGACTCAATTGATGCAGAAATAAAAAGTGTGTTTGGCAATGATTTAAAGGGAGTGCTTACACCTGATTTACTTCGCGGTAATTTCCCTACACTCGATGCAATGGCTACAAGCAATGGCTGGCCTCTGTTGAATGATTGCAGAGGGAAAATCATTTTTATTATGGAAGGCGGTGCAGTTGATAATTATATTGCCAATCATGATGCGCTAAAGGGAAGAATAATGTTTGTATACTCAGAACCCGGAAGAGCAGAAGCCGCTTTTGTAAAGCGCAATGCTTCTACCCGCGATAAAGAAAAAATAAAAGAACTGGTGAAGCAGGGATACATCATCCGCACACGCTCCGATGCCGAAACGTGGGAAGCGCGCAACAATGATTACACAGATTTTAACAACGCGCTCGAAAGCGGGGCGCAAATTATCTCCACCGATTTTTATAAAGCCGACATGCGCTTCAGCAATTTCCATGTGCAGTTCAACAATGGTGTACCGGGACGAGCCAATCCCATAATTTCAAACGGGGCTGCTTTAACTGAATAAACAGAAAGCATTTTCTGTATTCTGTTTATTGTAAGTTCACTATATTCGCAGCCCTTTATAAAAAAAGCAACGCGACTGTTTAACTATGTATTACACTGACAAAACGTTTTTATTTCTCGATGGTAAATTTCTAAAAGCAACCGAAGCCAAAACCGACCTTTACAGCCAAACACTGCATTATGGTTATGGTGTGTTCGAAGGTATTCGTTCTTACAAAACAGCAAACGGTGCAAAACTTTTTAAAGCAAAAGAACATTATGAGCGTTTAATACGCTCTGCGCAATTGCTCAATATCCCTGTTAAATACTCAGTAGAGGAAATGGAAGCAGCTACTTATGAAGTGCTTCGTTTAAACGAATTCGAAAATGCTTACATACGTCCTATAGTTGTTTGTAGTCCGAATATGAGTTTGTCGCACCCAAAAGAAACCTCACTTGTTATTGAAGCATGGGACTGGGGTGCTTACTTAGGCGATAAGCGGTTAGACCTTATGATTTCATCTTTCTGCCGCCCACACCCGCGCTCTACAAAGGTGGAAGCAAAAGTTTGCGGTCACTATGTAAATTCTATTCTGGCTACTTCCGAAGCAAAAGATAAAGGATTTGATGAAGCCATCCTACTTGACGTAGATGGTTATCTTGCAGAAGGTCCCGGCTCTAATCTTTTCTTCGAAAAGAATAATGTGCTTTATACTCCGCAACTAGGAAACATATTGGCAGGTATTACCCGCTCTACTTTAATTGACCTTTGTAAAGAACTCTCTATCAGAGTGAGCGAAGGAGTATACCGACAAAATGATTTGATGGGTGCTGATGGTGCATTCCTTTGCGGCACAGGTGCAGAGATAGTGGGCATTAACTCGGTTAACGGCCATAAAATGGCAAAGGCATGGGAAGATACAATGGGCTATCGTCTTCAGAAAGCATATAAGAACCATGTTTTAGAATTGCCTCTAACTTCTTCTTCTCAATAAAGTGAACTTCTTTTTCAAGCAGAATAAATAAAAATAAATGTCCCTATCCTTCTCCTTTAGGAGAAGGTGCCCGAAGGGCGGATGAGGTATGGAACTAAACAGATACAGTAAAACCATCACACAAGATGAATCGCAACCTGCGGCTCAGGCAATGTTGTATGGTATTGGACTTACAGATGAAGATTTAAAGAAAGCACAGGTAGGCATTGTAAGTACAGGTTACGAAGGTAATACCTGCAACATGCACCTGAATGATTTAGCAAAGCAGGTAAAAGTCGGAGTAAAGCAAGCAGATTTAGTGGGCTTAATATTTCATACCATTGGTGTAAGCGATGGAATAAGCAACGGTACCGATGGAATGCGTTACTCGCTTGTTTCAAGAGAAATAATTGCAGATAGCATTGAAGCTGTAGTAGGCGCACATTATTACGATGGAATAATTGCAATGGTGGGCTGCGATAAAAATATGCCCGGATCAGTAATGGCAATGGGAAGACTAAACCGTCCTTCTATTATGGTGTATGGCGGCACTATTCATTCGGGTAAATACAAAGGCGAATCGCTCAATATTGTTTCAGCCTTTGAAGCTCTCGGCAAAAAACTGAACAACAATATTTCAGAAGAAGATTTCAAAGGCATTATTCGTAACTCTTGTCCGGGCGCAGGAGCTTGCGGTGGAATGTACACCGCTAACACCATGGCATCTGCTATTGAAGCATTAGGAATGAGTTTGCCTTACAGTTCGAGTAACCCTGCATTGAGTAAGGAGAAGAACGAGGAATGTTTGCAGGCAGGACGCGCTATGCGTTTGCTTCTGGAAAAGAATATTCTCCCTTCCGACATCATGACCCTTAAGGCATTTGAAAATGCCATCACTATCGTGATTGTGCTGGGTGGTTCTACCAATGCAGTTATGCACTTAATAGCCATGGCAAAAACAGTGGGTGTTGAAATTACACTCGAAGACTTTCAACACATAAGCGATAAAACTCCCGTGCTGGCAGATTTAAAACCCAGCGGGCTTTACATGATGGAAGACCTGTACAACGTTGGCGGTGTGCCTGCGGTAATGAAGTATCTTCTGCAAAACAAATTTCTTCACGGTGATTGCATGACCGTGACGGGAAAGACAATTGAAGAAAATCTTAAAGAAGTTGCTGAGTTGAAACAGGGACAGAAAGTTATTCTGCCGTTCGAGAAACCGCTTAAAGCAACCGGACACATTCAAATACTATACGGCAACCTTGCCGAAGAAGGCGCAGTAGCAAAACTTACAGGGGCAGAAGGCGATTTCTTTGAAGGACCCGCACGCGTGTACGATGATGAACATACAGTGATTACGGGCATACTCAACAAAGAAATAAAAGCAGGTGAGGTGGTGGTTATCCGTTACTGCGGACCTAAAGGCGGACCCGGTATGCCCGAAATGCTGAAACCTACTTCTGCCATTATCGGTGCAGGGCTTGGCAGCAGTGTTGCCCTTATTACCGATGGAAGGTTCTCAGGAGGCACACACGGCTTTGTGGTAGGGCATATTACTCCCGAAGCAATGGAAGGTGGAACTATCGCCCTGGTAAAAAACGGTGATGTGATTGCCATTGACGGCAAAGCGAACACTATTATTCTGAAAGTAGGCGAACCCGAACTAGCACAACGAAGAAAAGACTGGAAAAAACCTCCGCTGAAAGCTACCAGCGGGGTTTTATATAAATACGCTAACAGTGTAGCTACTGCTTCGAAGGGATGTGTGACGGACTTGTAAACTCTCTCCTACTTTACATCGCCACTCTTGCCAACGCATTCTTAAGATATATCTTTTTAACCGGTGTTGTTTTACTCGCCAGCTCGCAATTAAACTTAAGCTTAACATAATAGCCCGGCATATAAGCCGAAGTGGTGCTTGAACCATACTGTATGCGCTCCGCCATAGTTACACTTGCCCAACTTACTGTAAGATTGTTTGTGGCATCGCTATAATAGTAAGTGCCATCGGGTGCTTTATAAGAGAGGTAAAAGCCGTGACTCTCGGCAGCAGTAGTACGATACACACTATTTGCTTGTGTAATTAATCCGCTGCGCCCCTCTCCTGTTCCTTTGTAGCCCGCTTCGAAACGGCAGGTGGATGTAATGCCGGAGATTGTGCAAGGAAAAGTAAACCTCCCATCGCAGGAACTTTTACCGGGGCAGATGTTGCTGCCCCATCCGTATTGACATGAGTTTTTATCATCCTGAAAGTTGATGCGGGTAGCACCTGTAAGTCCTTCTACATCGGCTATCAGATAAAAATCGGAAGAGGATTTAATGAGTGCTTCGTTTGGGGCGAAGTTTAAAGCAACAGTTGGTGGTTGATTGATTGTTGGCGGCTGAGTGGTGGTAGAGGGTGGTGCTAAATCGTTTTCCTTTTTGCAGCCGGCTAATACAATTAGCAGTAACATGGTAATGGTTTTTAGTTTCATGGTAGTTGGATTTAGTTACTTGAAAGAAGCACCTCACAACAATATGGTTGCCCCTGCAACTATTTTGTTGTTTCACTCATCGGGTGGCGGTAAGGTTTTGGCTAGGATAGCAACAAAGGCGAAGAAATATGCTCTGAGATTTAATCCATCTTTAACTTTGAATTATGGAAGAGGGCTATTAAATCCAAACAGCTTTAAAAAAATAAAACCTCTCCGTTTCCGAAGAGGTTTTGTATTACGATTAACCGTTAACGAATAACGATTGACTAATTATCTTACATCATTCCACCCATTCCTCCCGGCATTCCGCCACCCATTCCGCTCATATCAGGCATTGCACCTTTAGGCTCTGGTTTGTCGGTAATTACCACTTCGGTAGTCAATAACATCGAAGCAATAGAAGCTGCATTTTCCAATGCAATACGGGTTACTTTAGTAGGGTCAATAACACCGGCTTTCTTCAAATTCTGATATTCGTCAGTTCTAGCATTGTAACCAAAATCATCTTTGCCTTCGCGAACTTTCTGAACCACAATAGAACCTTCTAAACCGCTGTTAGCAATAATCTGGCGAAGCGGTTCTTCAATCGCTCTTCGAACGATAGAGATACCGGTTGTTTCATCATCATTCTCACCTTTCAGTTTTTCAAGACCTGCCTGTGCACGAATGTAAGCTACACCACCACCTGCAACGATGCCTTCTTCAACAGCAGCGCGTGTTGCGTGCAATGCATCATCTACACGGTCTTTCTTTTCTTTCATTTCCACTTCTGTCGGAGCACCAATGTAAAGAACCGCTACACCACCCGAAAGCTTAGCCAAACGCTCTTGCAATTTCTCACGATCGTAGTCAGAAGTTGTTTTTTCGATTTGAGCTTTAATTTCGTTGATACGGGCATTGATTTGTTCTTTGTCACCTTTACCGTTTACGATAGTAGTGTTGTCTTTGTCAATGGATATTTTTTCTGCCTGTCCTAAGTAAGAAAGGTCGGCATTCTCCAATTTATAACCCATTTCTTCGCTAATGCAGATACCACCTGTAAGAACAGCAATGTCTTTCAACATTTCTTTTCTGCGGTCGCCAAAGCCGGGAGCCTTTACAGCTGCTACTTTAATAGTTCCGCGTAACTTGTTCACAACCAGTGTAGCAAGAGCTTCACCTTCTACTTCTTCTGAAAGGATTAAAAGCGGACGACCTGCCTGTGCTGTCTTCTCCAAAATAGGAAGAAGTTCGCGCATGTTGCTGATTTTCTTTTCGTAAATCAAAATGTAAGCACCTTCCAGTTCTGCTTCCATGCTCTCAGCATTGGTAACAAAATACGGAGAAAGGTAACCACGGTCAAACTGCATACCTTCCACAGTCTTAACTTCTGTTTCAGTGCCTTTAGCTTCTTCCACAGTTATAACTCCTTCAGTTCCTACTTTCTTCATTGCATCGGCAATCATCTTTCCGATTTCGTTATCGTTATTAGCCGAAATAGAAGCCACTTGCTCGATCTTGCTGAAATCTTTTCCAACATTCTCAGACTGCTTCTTTAAGCTTTCAACTACTACGCGAACCGCCTTGTCAATACCACGCTTTAAGTCCATTGGGTTAGCACCTGAAGCCAAAGCCTTTAAACCCGGACCTACAATTGCCTGAGCCAAAACAGTAGCAGTAGTAGTTCCGTCACCTGCCTGGTCAGCAGTTTTAGAAGCTACTTCTTTGCACATTTGCGCACCCATGTTTTCGATAGCATCTTCCAGTTCAATTTCTTTAGCCACGGTAACACCGTCCTTGGTAATTGATGGAGCGCCATATTTCTTGTCAATAATTACGTTTCTTCCCTTAGGTCCTAAGGTTACTTTAACCGCGTTAGCGAGTTTGTCAACGCCTGCTTTCAGTTTATCGCGGGCGTCTTTTTCGAATAATATTTGCTTTGCCATTGTTTGTTTGAT
>JBKJJB010000451.1:0-4268 GCA_046598235.1 Chitinophagales bacterium | reverse complement strand
GCTTTGCCATACGAGGCAAGACCGACAATTACATTTCCGGGTTTAATGTTTTGAGTAAGGATGAGATTTTCTTTTCTCATTCGAACAGTCATTGTTGCATCAACAGTTGTGGTACGTACACAGTCGCCAAGGTCGGCAGTTTCTCCACCCATTAGATGAATGCGCACCCCGTAGTCATTCATGCGCTCGATAAACTCTTTACTGCCTTTAATTATTTCGGCAATTACTTCCCCGCTAATTAAATTCTTGTTTCGGTTGATGATACTTGTGTAAAGAAAATTGTCAACCGCTCCTACGCAAAGCAAATCATCCAAATTCATCACTATAGCATCTTGCGCAATGCCTCGCCAAACTGAAATATCACCTGTTTCTTTCCAATACAAATACGCAAGAATAGATTTAGTGCCGCTGCCATCGCTGCTCATTACGTTGCAGTAGGCATCATCGGCACCGAGGTAATCAGGATAAATTTTGCAGAAAGCTTTTGGATAAAGTCCGTGATACAAATCTTTTACGGCTGCATGAACTTCCTCTTTACCTGCCGAAACTCCCCGTTGTTCGTATTTGTCCATGTGCAATTATAAAGTAAATTAAGGAGGCGAAATGAAAGACCATTTATTTTGCAAACCAAGACAGAGTCTTCTGTGGAAGACTTTAAAGCAACAGGGATTACTAAAATACCTCTGTTATACTCTTTTATAATTTCGTTAGCTTCAATCAACTAATTTCGCAGTTCATTTGTTATTACAGTAATGCTCGGCTATCGCTTCTCAGAATACAGTTCCAAACCGCAAAATAATTTTGAGCGGCTGTTTGATATTTTCAAACAACTGCTCACTTATACTTCGGGCGATGTGGCAGAGGCATTAAACTGGCTGACTGAACTCGACAAGGAATATAAATTTACCACTCCTGATTACGGTATTGGTGATTTCATTAACGAACTGCGCGAACGCGGTTACATTAAAGAAGAGCAGCCGGGCTCTGATGCTTTCAGCATTACTTCTAAAACAGAAAAAGCCATTCGCGAAAGTTCGTTGGAAAGAATTTTCGGCAAACTCAAAAAGGGAACACAGGGCAATCATAAAACAAGGCATACCGGAACGGGCGATGAACTGAGCAGTGACCTGCGCAATTATCAGTTTGGCGATTCACTCGAACAGATTTCTATGCTCGAGAGTTTTCGCAATGCACAAATCAATCATGGCATTGGTGAGTTTATGATGAGCGAAGACGATTTGATGGTGCGCGAGAAGGAACACAAAACGCAAACTTCTACGGTGCTGATGATTGACATTTCACATTCCATGATTTTGTATGGCGAAGACCGCATTACTCCCGCTAAGAATGTGGCGATGGCACTGGCTGAACTTATCCGGAAAAAATATCCTAAAGATACACTCGATATTATTGTGTTTGGTGACGATGCCTGGCAGATTGAGTTGAAAGATTTGCCTTACTTACAGGTGGGACCTTATCACACGAATACGGTGGCGGGTTTGGAACTCGCTATGGATATTCTTCGCAAACGCAAGAATGCCAACAAGCAGATTTTTATGATTACCGATGGCAAGCCAAGCTGCATTAAAGAGAACGGACAGTATTACAAAAACAGTTTCGGGCTCGATAGAAAGATAGTGAACAAATGTTTGCGGCTGGCAGCAGGTGCGCGAAGGTTGAAGATTCCTATCACCACCTTTATGATTGCTACCGACCCTTATCTGCAAAACTTTGTAGAAGAGTTTACGCAGGCAAATTCGGGTAAGGCATTTTATACTTCCTTGAAAGGATTAGGCGAATATTTATTTGAAGATTTTGAAAGAAATAAAAAACGAAGAGTAAGATGAAAGAAATAAAAACATTAGGTGAATTAAAGAAGAGCGGTTATGTGTCTAAATCAATCAAAGACGAACTGCGCGATAATCTGATTGCGAAACTGAAAAAGAAGGAAAAGATATTTGAAGGCATATTGGGTTATGACGACACCGTGATACCCGATATTGAACGCGCCATTCTTTCGCGCCACAATATGAATTTGCTGGGCTTGCGCGGGCAGGCAAAGACCCGCATTGCGCGGCAAATGACCGAACTGCTCGATGAATATATTCCAACTGTTACCGGAAGTGAATTGAATGACGACCCTTTGAATCCAATCTCCCGTTTTGCCTTTAATTTAATCAAAGAAAAAGGAGATGATACTCCTGTTAGCTGGATACATCGCTCAGAACGTTATTCGGAAAAACTTGCTACACCCGATGTAAGTGTTGCCGATTTGATAGGCGATGTGGACCCTATTAAAGCAGCCAATCTTAAACTGAGCTATGCCGATGAAAGAGTGATTCACTTTGGCATGATACCGCGCAGCAACCGTTTTATTTTTGTCATCAACGAGTTACCCGATTTACAGGCGCGTATACAGGTGGCTCTGTTTAATATTTTGCAGGAAGGCGATATTCAGATTCGCGGATTCAAACTGCGCGTGCCGCTCGATATTCAATTTCTGTTTACCGCTAACCCCGAAGATTATACCAATCGCGGAAGCATTGTTACCCCGCTGAAAGACCGTATAGGTTCTCAGATTCTTACGCATTATCCAAAGTCGGTGGAGTTAGGCAAACAGATAACGCAACAGGAGGCAAAGCTCAGCGATAATCAAAAGAAGAATATCGAAATAGGCGAACTACTCCGAGTGCTTATTGAGGGCATTTCGTTTGAAGCCAGAATCAGCGAGTTTGTTGACCCCAAAAGCGGAGTAAGTGCGCGACTCACTATTTCGGCTTACGAAAACCTTGCCAGCACGGCTGAGCGCAGAATGTTGCTGAACGGTGAATCGAAAACATTTGCACGTGTATCTGATTTAAGCGGAGTGGTTTCTGCAGTAAACGGAAAAATTGAATTGGTGTACGAAGGCGAACAGGAGGGCAGTGCGGTGGTGGCACAAAACCTCATCAGCAAATCTATCCGCAACTATTTTATTCAACACTTCCCCGACCCTTCTAAACTGAAAAAGAAAAAACAGGTATCCCCTTATCAAAAGGTGCTCGATTGGTTTTCGGAAAACAATGTGGTGGACCTGATGATTAATGATGACACCGCTACTTACTGCAAGATACTTGATTCTATTCCTGCTTTAGAAGAACTGGTGAATCAATACACGCCCAACCTTGCGAAGAATGAAAAATATGTGATGAAGGAGTTCATACTTCACGGTCTGGCAGAACACTCGCAGTTAGGCAAAGCCACTTTAGAAAAGGGCTTGCAGTTTAAAGATTTGTTCGGCTCTATTCTTTCCGGCAGCGCTTCCGACTTTACCGATGAGGAATTGAATTAAAGCAAGCATGAACGATGTCAAGCTGAGCCTGTCGAAGCATCTCAATTGGTGATTCTCTTCCGTTTCCATTTCTTTACTACTTTCCGCTACATGATAAATGTATCTGCTTTTAAAGTTCAGGAGATTTGCTGCGATGCTACTTCAGTAAATTTACCTGATAAGGTTTCCTTCTTTTACAAAAGCACTTTTCATAATGACTGTGCTAAAGGTAGAGTGCATGTAGATTTTTCGGTAAATGTAAAAGGAACACCGGTGGCGTATTTCGGTATCTGGAGGTTCAGGGTTAATTTCTGGCTGAGAGAAGAAACAACTACTGTTACAGATGAAGAGGGGTTTGAATATTACAAACACGGGTTTCGCTTAGCGCTTGTCGAAGCTGAAAAATTTGTTGCTTCAAAGTATAAAGTAAAGAGTGTTCTCACCCCGCCTTCTAATGAAGAGCTTTCGGAAAAATATAAAAGCTTTACAGGTAAACCGGTTTAAATTTCGATTGATGCTACGCTGAACCTTCTAAGAACCACAAACGCGTATGAAATTCTTTGTTGTTGATAACACCAAAGGCAAAAGAAGGCTGTTCGGGATTTGTAATCCCGAACTACTTAAATTATTAGTGTTGTGTTTTAAATCTGTCCGGATTACAAATCCGGACGAGCGGGGTCATTTGTTATAATACCATATTGGATAAAGATTGTTCTTATATTCGTAACATGCGTACTAACAAAGTACCAATTCACTTACAAATATTAAAGAACTCGATATTGACAATTATCGTTTCTTGTGCATTGTCTGTTAATTGTCAAACTGCCTGGGAGCACATCTATAACAACAACTCTACTATTTCTTATTTACCAAACGGAAGCCCTGATAACAGAGCTTTTTTTGAGATACCTGACAACGGTTATTGGGTTATAGCTGATTCCGCATCAAGTGTAGGATG
>JBKJJB010000450.1:0-4688 GCA_046598235.1 Chitinophagales bacterium | reverse complement strand
TCGAAAGGAAAAGGAAGGGGTTTCGGAGAAAGGAATTTTAAATTGTTCACCGCAAAATTTTCTACAGCGTCTTCAAATATTCAATCAGTGCAGTTCTTTGTTGGGTGGTAAGCGCGTCTCCAAAAGTATGCCCTTGGTTTCCGTAACCTTCTATAGAAACATCATAAGTTTCTTTATCGGTTTTAGAACCAGGGTTGGTGTAGTTCCATCCCACTTTGGTATAGTTGTAATCGTTATCGGCAAAGGTGCGTTTCCAATATGCCGGGCGTTGCGAACTGTTCAGCAAATCTTCTAAGGTAGGAACAGAACCATTATGTAAATAAGGAGCCGAAGCCCAAATGCCATCAAGTGGTTGCGCTACATATCCGTTTCCAGGAACAAGTTCCGCGCCATTCGGGTCAGCGCCAAACCATCCATTGTTGAACCAATCTTTAAATACGTTGTAAATACTTAAATCATAAGCACCGGCAAGCTTCGGGTCGGTACCAACGGTGGAGAGATTCACCAACAGGTTTGGATAGTTCGCATCGCTGCCGTAAGTGCCGTGGCATTTAGCACAGTTAGCTGTGAAAACGGTTTTTCCTTCTTCAGCCAAAGTTGCATTAGTAGCTTGCGGATAAACAGGCGGTTGAAGACTTTTAATGTAAGCGAGTATGTCGGGGAATTTTTCATTCACTTCATTTGCTTTAGATGAATCAATCATCGTTAACAAGCTCGATGCCATCAGGTAGCGCGAAAAATCACCGCGTCCCATGCCGTTATAAAACATTGCGTTTTTCTTTTTCAAAACCCACCATGGCGGTATATCAGTTGGTATTACTTCCGTAGGAATTGAAATGGTAGGATTATCACTCCATGTTAGGCTGTGTTGGTCGCGATGAGCAGCAAGAACCGCAGCAACTTTGTCGGCCACATTCACTCCTCTAACTTCTGTAACTACATTAGGTCCGATGGCGTGTATTGATTTGCTGAAAGGCGCGTATGCTGCTTTTTCCTGAGGAGTTCCTATTGCATTAATCAGTCCATCAGCAGTATTTGCCAAGCCGCTTTGATCGGTGGTGAAATCTCCGGATGCATTTCCCAAACCCACAATAAAATTTCCATTCAGGTAAGAGCCATGGCACTGAAGGCAATTGGGTGCTACTACTTCCACTCCGTTGGGAGCATTTACAGCGGTATATGTAGGAGGGATAGTTGCATTATGATCAGTGCGACCCAAAACATTTGCAGGGTCATTGGAACCCGGAGTTAGTATGTAATAATTGTATGGAATGCCCGAACTGATATAATCGCCTGAAGTCAGATAAGTGTAACCTGTTGTAGCATTGCCGTTATCGCGCTGAGCAGAAGTGGGAATTACGGATGTTCCTGCTGGAGAAGTATAAGTATCGTCAGGTGTATCTTTTTCTTTTTTGCAATTGGATAGTGCGAAAACAAATCCGCAAATCAGAATGAAAACCAAAGTCTTTTTCATGTGAGTAGTGTTTGTGATGACTAAGGTAGTAGTCTGTACCGAAAACCGAAACATTCTATTCGGTTTTTAATAGTCAGACTTTTCGTACTAGCAGCTACTTACTTTCTTAGATGCAATCCCTTAGGATGAGTAAATGCACGAAGTCCGGTATGTGAAAGAGTAGCTCCGAATCCGGAATGTTTTCTTCCGCTCCATGGCAAAGCAGCACTTACCCTATCGCAGCAATTCCAGTACCCGGTTCCAGAGTTAATTTGCGCAAGAATTTTTTCTGCACGTTGCTGGTTCGAAGAATACACCGATGAAGTCAGGCCGTATTCGGTCTCATTCATCAGCCGGGCCGCTTCTTCATCGCTCTTTACTTTTTGAATACCGATAACCGGTCCAAAACTTTCTTCCTTCATTACATTCATAGTGTGGTTCACATCGGTAAGAACAGTTGGCTCGAAAAAATATCCTTTGCCTTCTACTCTCTTTCCTCCGGTTAAAATTTTTGCCCCCTTGTCAACCGCATCCCTTACCTGCTCTTCTACAAACTCCAATTGTGGCTTGCGGGTAATTGCACCGAGATAAACTTCATCATTTGGATTGCCGAGTTTCCAGCTCTTCACTTCTTTCACAAACTCATCTACGTATTGGTCATACACCTTTTCGTGAACGTAGATGCGCTCCACACTGCAGCAGCTTTGTCCGTTGTTGTAAAAAGCCCCATCGGCAGTTCCGGTTGCTACGGATTTAATATCAGCGATATCATCAGTAACATATAGCGGGTCTTTGCCGCCAAGTTCTAATTGACACGGAACCATTTTTGGCGCCACCTTCTCATAAATATATTGGCCTGTTTTGTAAGAGCCGGTGAAATAATATCCGTCAAAATTTATTTCTAATAAAGCTTTACCTACTTCACCTGCCCCAATAGCAACTTGAAAAGCATCATCAGGCACACCCGCAAGCTTCAAAAACTTTTCAATTTCTAAACCTGTAAGCGATGAAAACTCGGAGGGCTTATACATCACCGCATTTCCTGCAAGCAATGCCGGAACAAAAACATTTGTACCAACTAGGTAAGGATAATTCCATGCGCTGATATTGCAGATAATACCAACGGCTTCATAACGAATTACTTCTTTTATGTTTTCATCTTCATTCATCACTTCATCACTCAAATACTTTTCGGCATTTTCAGTGAGCCATTTAATACGAGTGCAAGCACCATTTACTTCATTGCGGCTTTGCTGCAACGGTTTCCCTACTTCACTCGTAAGCACTCGCGCCAATTCTTCAATGTTCTCTTTCAGTAATGCAGAAAATTTTTGAAGCACTGCAACGCGGTCTTTCAGCGAAACGGCATTCCACTTCGTTTGACCTTGTTTCAATGTTTCAAATTTTTGTTGGAGAGAAGTTGAGTTATCTTCTTTAAGGTCGGCTATTATTTCCTCAGTGGCCGGGTTGACTACTTTCATTTACGTTGCGTTTAACTTCATCTAAAAATCTTTCTCTTATATTTTTTGAAAATGCCGAATCAGCTTGCATTCTCTCGGGATGCCATTGCACACAAAGCAACCAAGGCTTATCGCTTTTATCTCTCCACTCAACTGCTTCAATCACAAAATCGGGGGAATAGGCGCTTGCCATTAATTCCTCGGCAACTACGCTGATGCCCTGGTGGTGTGCGCTATTGATTTCACCTTTTACTGAATTTGTAATCTCTGCCAACAACGAATTCTCAACCACTTTTACTTCATGTTCCCCGTCTTTTTCATTATGCCTGCGGTGGTCTTTGTTGCCACCTTCTTCCAAATCCTGCATTAACTGACCGCCAAGAGCTACATTAACTAACTGATGTCCACGACAAACACCCAACACAGGATGATTAAAATTCAAAGCGGTTTCAAACACATGCATTTCAAACTCATCGCGTTCTTCATTAAACACTCCATCACCATTCGGGAATTCCAACCGCTCATTGTCATAAAATTTTGGATGCACATCTATTCCACCTGTGAGCACAATACCATCACAATCTTCAATAATATCCCATACTTCATCGAGGTTGTGTTTCTCCCAATGCAATTCAACAATCTCAATAGAATCATCATCGCCCTTTATCCAATGAGGATAATTTTCGTAGCGGGCTTCGGTGTAAGTGAGTCCTATTTTCATCAGGAGTAGGGAGTAGTTAGTATTGAATATTTAGACAAGTGCAAAATACACAATGCCACGAATACACGAATTGAATTTTGTTTTTAAGCCCCCTTCTGTTTTATCCCGCCTTAGCGGGAGGGGGGGTGGGGGCTGGTTACAATGCTTCTCCATATAATTGCCTAAAGTCCGCTCTTGAAACAGGCTTCGGATTATTCGGATGGGCAAAATCGGCAAATGCCAAATCTGCTAATGTTTCTAAGTGTTCTTCTTTCACACCAATCTCGCGCAACTTATGCGGAATATTGATTTTGGTATTCAGGTCGAATAGATAATTCACTACACCATTTCCACTTTCATCTTTTAACTCAAGCGTGCGCGCCATTCTTTTAAACTTGTCTTCAAAACCTGCGATATTAAATTTCATTCCGTAAGGAATATTTACTGCATTGGCAAGACCATGATGCGTATCCAACAAACTCGAAAGCGGATGCGCGAGTGAGTGAACTACTCCCAATCCTTTTTGAAAAGCAATTGCCCCCATCATACTTGCCAGCAACATATTTCCGCGCGATTCTACATCAGGATTCTTCACAGCTTTCTCAAGCGAAAGCGAAATCAATCTCATTCCTTCCAATGCAATGCCATCGCAAATAGGATGATAATTTTTTGCGAGGAACGCTTCCATGTTATGTGTAAGCGCATCCATGCCAGTGGCAGCTGTAATGAAACCTGGAAGTTCCATCGTGAGCATCGGGTCGGCAAAAACAATTTTTGCCAGAAGCTTAGGTGAGAAAAGAATTTTTTTCTGATGAGTTACATCATCAGAGATAATGGCGCTGCGACCTACTTCGCTTCCTGTTCCAGATGTTGTGGGCACCGTTACAAAATGCGGAACATCATTAGTTACATACACATCACCACCAATCAAATCATCATACTTAAATAAATCTTCACGGTGGTTGACGCGAAGCAAAATAGCACGCGCCACATCTAATCCCGCACCTCCCCCAATTCCTACAATGCAATCGGCTTTGTGATTATCGTAAGCATCGGTTCCCGCATATACATCGCT
>JBKJJB010000297.1:0-9365 GCA_046598235.1 Chitinophagales bacterium | reverse complement strand
TTCTCTGCAACCGATTTTTTTTCGAAACCGCCAATGTGCGAAAGTGCCGCGTTATACACCAACAGATTAATTTCTTTTTCTGCAAGCCCTTGCTGAATTTGCTGCGCTGCATTCGTTTCCGCCAAATCGCAACAGATACAAGTCGCCTTAATTTTGTATTTGTTTTCTAATTCAGCCGCTAACTTTTCTAACGGCTCTTTTCTTCTTGCTACTAAAACAAGATTTATTCCTTCGGCTGCCAGGTAGGTTGCAAAGGCAGCGCCCAGTCCTTCTGAAGCTCCCGCTACTAACGCTGTAGTGCCGTATTTTTGTTTGATGTTCATTTTTTATCAATTCTTCTGCAAAAATTTCAGCACATCGCGCTTTACATCTAAAGGGCGTTCGATCATCGGCACATGTCCGCAGCTATCGTAAATAATTTCTTCGCTGCCTTTTATGTCGGCATGAAACATGTCGGCATATTTTACATTAATAATCTTGTCCTGTTTGCCCCAAACAATAAGCGAGGGGCAGGTAATCTGCTTAATCTGCTTTTCATCTACATAATCTTTGGAGGTAGCCATGGCAATTAAATGCTGCACGTTTCCTTCGCGGTTCCAAAAGGCACTTATACGTTGCAGCCGCTCCTCATTAAGCATGTTAGTTGAATTATAAAAAACCCGTGTAGCCCCAATTTTTACAATAAACTGCGGGATACCTTTTTTAATAATCATCTGCACTAATTTATAGCGCAGCAAATCGGCATTGGCTGATTTCATTACCTCGGGCATATCGTACCCTGCGCTGTTAAACAGCACTAATTTTTTTACCATGTCAGGATGTGTAAGCGTAACATTCCACGCCATCATGCCGCCCAAAGAATTTCCCATTACGTAACAGGAATCAATATGCAGCGTGTCGAGCAAAAAATTAAAATAGTCGTTATACACCTCTACAAAATTGGCATCGGGCGAATTTTGTTTCGGAAAATCGGACATGCCAAAGCCCGGCAGGTCAACACGTATAACACGGTACTGGTCATTGAGCAAACTATCGAGAAGAAAAAAATCGCGGTTGCTTCCGCCAAATCCGTGAATCATTACAATGGGAAAACCACTTCCGCTTTCGGTATAATGAATTTCGGTTCCGTGCCAATTAATAAAATGCGAATTGGGTAAACTGTATTTGGCTTTTACTTCGTCTTTAGAAACGGTTAAATCTTTTCGAAAAAAAACAACCAGCAGAAACACAGCAACTAAAACAAGAAGAGAAATAATTATCTTTTTAAACATGCAGTAAAGTTTGTTGAGCAATAAATGTAAGATTCATTTTTACTTTCATCTTATGCTGCGCGTAGATAACATCCCCTGGTATTTGAAACCTTTCTTTCTGTTGTTTGGTTACGTGCTTGGGTTTTTATTCTATCTCAATTCGCAGATGATATACGCTACCTGTAAAATAAAATTTACAGGCAGCTCCATACCAAAAGATACCGCAGTGGTTTATTGCATCTGGCATAAAGACCTGGTGCTTTACTTCGGAGTTTTTAATAAAGTAAATAAACAGGTGTGGATGAATCATCCTGCCTGGTATATGAAGCCCGTGCATGTATTGTTGAACTTAACTGGAGTGGAACATATTTGTTTGGGAAGCAGTGGCAACAGCGGCAAAGCCGCCCTCGAAAATGTAATTGGTTATTTGAAACAGGGCTACTCTACCACTATTGCCAGCGATGGTCCCGCAGGTCCACCACAGCAATTGAAACCCGGAGTTTTATTGATGAGCCGCGATGCAAATATTCCTGTAGTGCCGCTTCGTTTTGAATGCAGTAAAACTTATCGGCTTGGAGGATGGGATAGAAAAATTGTTCCTGTTCCGTTTTCAGAAATTACTGTAACCGCTGGCGAACCCATACAAGTGAACGAAATAAACATCAACGCTTCATCTGTAACTATTACAAAACATTTAAATGGTTAGAAGTAGGCAGAATCTTTTACTTTCAATTTTATGAACTGGAAAATAAAACTTGTTCTTCTTTTCGGTAAACTCCGCAAACCTATTGACCCCGATGATTCTATTGGTGCTCTTCGCAAAAAAGCGAATCGTGCAGGTTTGTACGGCACATTTTTTTTCGATAAACATGTTGCTGTAAAAAAAGTAACTGATGCAAATGCCGATGGTGTTCCTGTTCGTATTTATCTGAACAACGATGAATTATCGCAGCGCGTAATCATTTATTATCATGGCGGAGGTTTTGTGTTGTATGGATTGAATAGTCACGACAATGTTTGTAGAAGGTTGTGCCATGTAAATAATTGTGTGGTGGTGTCGGTAGATTATCGCCTTGCGCCTGAGCATACTTTTCCTGCGGCTCATGATGATTCGTTTACTGCTTTGCAATGGGTGCGAAAAAATATTTCAAACTACGGAGGTAATGCCGAAGATATAGTGGTAGCAGGCGATAGTGCCGGAGGAAATCTTTCTGCCTGTATGGCACATCGTTGTAAAAAAGAAAACATTCTTCTTACTGCACAGATACTTATTTACCCGTGGATTGACGGCAAGCTGAACAATCCATCTATTGATAGAAATGGCAAAGGTTATTTATTGGAAAAGGAAACTATGTTCTGGTTTCAGAAACAATACACCCCTCGAAAAGAAGACCAGTGCCTGCCCGAAGTTTCTCCCTGTTACGAAAAAAATTTTTCAGGTCTTGCTCCTGCTTTTATTCTTACTGCCGAGCTTGACCCGCTGTTAGATGATGGTTATAAATATTACAAACAGTTAGAGGCAGCAGGTAACAAAGGACGGTATAAAGAATACGAAGGATTGTTTCATAGCTTCTTTAATCTGCCCGGGATGCACACCTTAGCTATGCAATCGTATTACGATATAAAAGAATTTTTAAAGACTGTTTAAGAAGAAACTGTTTACTGCTTCTACAATTTTTTCCGAAGCTTTGCCATCCCAAAGATGAGGGATGGTTCCTTTTTTATACTTACCGGTTTCTACATCATTCAGCAATTGCAAAATAATTTCGGGGTTCAAATCAACAAGAGAGTTTGTTCCCTGGGTTACTGTTACGGGGCGTTCGGTAGAGGAACGTATGGTTATACAAGGCACACCGAGGTAAGTAGTTTCTTCCTGCACGCCACCCGAATCGGTAAGCACTGCGCGGGCATATTTTACTAAATGAATAAAATCAAGATAACCGATGGGGTCGGTGAGGAGAATGTTTTGTGCATTCAGCTTGTGTTGCAAACCAAATTCATCTATTCTTTTTCGTGTGCGTGGATGTATAGGGAAAATAATTTGCTTATCCGTAGCAAGCGCTGCAATAAGATTAACGAGAATAGTGAGATTTTCTTTGCTGTCAACATTCACAGGACGATGGAAAGTGAGCAGGTAATAATCCTTTACATTTAAGATTTCACGCACAGGCGATGCTTCAATTACCGGCAGAAACGCTACTAACGAATCAATCATGGAATTTCCTGTAAACACAATTTTCTCTTCGCTCTTTCCTTCGCGCAATAAATTTTCTCTTCCGCTTTCTTCAGTCACAAAAAATAAATCGGCAAGCGAATCAATCAAAATGCGGTTCGCCTCCTCGGGCATGGTCATGTCAAAGCTTCGCAAACCACTTTCAATATGTGCGATAGCAATACAATGTCGCTGTGCTACAAATGCACAAGCGAAAGAAGAGTTTACATCGCCCGGCACTATTACTAAGTCGGGTTTATATTCAAGAATAAATTTTTCAAACTCCACCATAATGCGCGCAATCACTTCTATCTGCGTGCCTTGATTGATGTTTAGAAAAACATCGGGCTTGCGGATTTTTAGTTCTTCAAAAAACACTTCGTTCATCTTATAATCATAGTGCTGTCCTGTATGTAGCAGCTTATGCTCTAAGTGAGGATAGCGCGCAAAGTATTTGTCAAGCTGTGTAATCTTAATAAGGTTGGGTCGGGTACCTACGCAGGTAAGAATTTTTTTCATGGTTATATGCGGTGCAGTATATCGGCTAAGTGTTTTGCCTGGTTTTCGCGGGAGAACTGTTGCACTTTTCCTCCCGATGTATCATTCTCTCTGAATTTACCCTGAAGGTAATCATTGTAATCTTTTTGCAAAAAGGCAAAAGTTTCATCGGCTGTGTCGGTGCAAACTCCACATCCACTGTCTTCCACAATTTGTCGTATCGAACTGTGGTCGGAAGGGGTGACGAGAATAAATGTACCGCTAGCTATGTATTCATAAATTTTGCTGGCAATTACTCCGTGTACATCCCATGCCACATGCAACAACAGGTGGGAACGTTTTTCTATTTCCAGAATTTTTATGCGCTCCATACGCGGTGTGCAGGTATAATAATTTTCGTATCCCTTCATAAATGCTGAGATTCTTTCCTGCTGTTTTCTATCAAACGCTAATCCCGGAAAATAAAGTTTAGTGCGAATGCTGGGGGTGGAATCAATCAGGCGCTTAAATGCAGTACAAAAAATTTCTATATTTTGCCCATCGTATAAAGTGCCTACATACGTAATGGTAAACGGCTCATACTTATCAAATTTTATTCCCACAAAATCTTCGGGAATGAACCCGTTGTATAGCCCATCACTATTCACCTTTGTAAGCGCGGTAATTGATTTTGCGATAGGCAGCGAACTGGCGGTAATAAACGAAGCCGTGCCTACCCACTTCTTCTCGTAAATTTTGTCGAGCACATTAAGTAATCTGAAAATGAAAGAGCGGTGTGTGAAATCTATTTTGCTGGTTGTCCACGCATCGCGGTAATCAGCAATCCATTTAATGCCGAACTTGTTGAAAAGGGTATGCCCTATTTTGAAAGTAATAAACGGATTTCCGCTAATGATTACCTTTTTTATATCCTTATCTTTTTGCAGTAATTCTTCGGCAAATTGAAACAAGTTTTGATAAGGAATAATAAAGGTGAAAAAATGCTGAAATATCAATTCGAAAAGCGTAAGCGATTTGCGCACTATTGAAAATTGTTGTTGTCCGAATTTTATGAAAATTCTGTCGCGCAGGTTGGCTTTATAAGGCAGGTAATAAACTTCATATTCATTAGTTGTTTCATGTATAATTTCGTCAGGTGTTGATTTGCTTGCGTCTTTGGGATGCAGAACGGGTTCATCCCACCTGCGCGTTAGAATAACCGGATAGAACCCAAACCGGTTTAAATATTTCGCCCAGGAAAAAGCTCTTTGGGACGCGGTGAGATTACACGGGGGAAAGAAATAAGAAACAATCAGTATTTTCTGCACTCTAGTCAAGTTAAATCATCAAAATAACTTTCGATACAAATTGTATAGAAAGTTTAAAAACTTTTCATCATTCGGATACTCGTAATACCACTTAGGTCTTTCTTTCATAATTGCTTCAAACTCGCCTGTTGTAATATCCAGCTTTTTACACACGTAATCTATTTCCTCGCGCACTTTGTCGGGATTATAAGAAAGTGTTTCCAACCGTTTCAAAGCATCCTCTCTGGTGATTTCCCCGGTGCAAATTTGAGTGGAAAAAGTAGCACGCCTGTAGTCAATATGAAACTTTACCGGTAAAATATAGGATTGAACAAACCCTGTATATTTTGATTCGTAATGTTTTCCGCCATAATATTTCCATCCAAGTTCTTTTTCTAGAAGTTGCATGGCTTCACTCTTACTAAAAGGCAGATAATTGAGTAGGTAAACAATGCGTATGCCTTTAAAAAATTTGTAATATATTTCCTGATACCAAGTGAACAACGGAAATGTTTTAAGTTTTTTAGTGCCGAACTTATTATGTATGTGAAGCATGTACTTGGAGTCTTTAGAGTTGTAATGCCATATCCTGGGCAAAATTCCTTCCGTAGCAAAGTTACCACCACTGATAACAAACTTAATTTTATGCTCATCGGCAATTTGATGTAAAACACCCAACATCGCAATATCGGTAGGTGTTTCCGGTTCGGGCACCGATGCTTTTAGAAAAGATAGTTGAAGGTCTTTGAATTCTTCCCAATCCAGTACACAACTTTGATAATCGAAGCCCAGTAAATCAGCAATGTTTTTGATGTTCTTCACTGATATTTCTGAGTTCCATCCGTTATCCATGTGAACCAAAAGTGCCCGTAGACCAAATTTTTTGGCAACATAAGCTGTATAACTGCTGTCAATACCACCGCTTACTCCTATCAGGCAATCATACTGGTTCCCTTTTCCTGCTTTTTTTATTTTATCTACTAATTGTTGTAACTGCTCATCGCTTGCTGCTCCCTGATAGGTGCGCTTACTGGTATTTCCAATATACTCGGTACAATAGTTACACCATCCGTTATCATCAAAAACAATCTCAGGATCGGTGGTATCCATTACACAACGACTACATTGCTGGTACTTATTTTCTGTCATTTGTGGGGTTATTCTGTAATTGTTATGAGTTAAATGAAAGTTCCCGCTTTTCTGGATAATTAATCAATACTCCGTTTCTAGAACCCTTATAAACAAACAAACTACCGGCTGCACAACCGCTTACATGTGCTTCAGAGTATGCTTTTTTAAAATCGTTGATTTTCCCCGCGCCACCCAAACCTACTACCGGAATGCTCACTGCCTGCGAAATACTTTTTAGCAGCTCAATGTCATAGCCATCCATCATTCCGTCTCGCTCTATAGATTGTATAATCAATTCCCCCGCGCCATTTTGTTCCATCATTTTCGCAAAGTCAACAGGCGAATAGCCGGTAGGGCTTGTTCCACCGTTGATCCAGGTTTGCACCTTACCCAAAAATCTTTTTTTAACGTCTATACAGACAGAGATAGTTGATGAGCCGAATTCATCGGTAGCTTCTTTAATGAAGGAAGGGTTTTGTGCTGCATAAGAATTAATAATCACTTTTTCGCCACCGGCATTTATAATATCCATGATGTGCTGAAGTGATCGTACGCCCCCACCTACAGCAAAAGGCATGTTCGCTTCTTCACCCACATTTCTTACAAATTCAAGGGGCATAATCCTGTTTTCTTTTGTTGCTGTAATATCTAAAAACACGAGTTCATCTGCTTTCGAGTCATTAAATATTTTAGTAGCATTTATAGGGTCGCCAATGTATTTGAAATCTTTAAAGTTCCTTGATTTATAAAGAATATTTTTCTTGAGCAGTAATACGGGAATAATTCTGGGACGAAACATTATAACTCAACAAAGTTTTTTAGGAGTTGTGCACCGGCTTCATGGCTTTTTTCAGGATGATACTGAACCCCGAAAATATTCTCTTTTTCAACGGCTGAAACAAATGGATAATCAAATTCAGTAACATTCAGCACATCGGGTAAATGATGGCATTTAAAATGATAAGAATGCACGAAATAAAATTCCGATAAATCGGGAATCTTTTTCATAAGCATACTTTCTTTTTTTATCGAAACCTGGTTCCAACCAGTATGCGGCACTTTATATTTAAGCGTATCGCTTACGTTAAACCTTATAACGTCTGCGTTAAACCAACTTAGCCCTGTGCTGTTGCCTTCTTCGCTGTGCTTAGCCATCAACTGCATACCCAAACAAATACCTAGTATAGGTCTTTTTTGAACTAGAACAGTTTCATCCAGCACATCCTTCAGGTTTAAATTGCGAAGGTTCTGCATGGCTTTTCCGAAATGCCCCACACCCGGTAAAATAATTTTATCAGCAGTGTTAATCACTTTAGATTCAGAAGAAATAATGGGTTCTACGCCTAAGTATTTTAATCGCTTCTTTACTGAATGTAAGTTCCCCATGTGGTAGTCAACTATTACAACCCTTTGCATCTGTGCAAACCTATTTTATAAACGAGATAAACTTACTTGTAACATTTAGATGTGCAACGATTTCCAATGCTATCAACTGTATTTTACTTTTGTGAGAATTACGTTGAAGTGACATAGATAGTTCTGAAATGCGATGCGAAAATAGCATATAATCATTCTTTCACTCACTACTTTATTAATTTAGCCCGCCTTAAAACCTCATCCTAAATCCTTCTTACCTCATCCGCCCTTCGGGCACCTTCTCCAAAAGGAGAAGGAAAGCGGAAGAGGGAAGTTTGGGGAAGGATTTAAAAAAAGAAAAATATGTATAGAACACACACTTGTGGTGAATTGAATTTGAAAAGTGCCGGCACTGAAGTAACCCTGAGCGGCTGGGTACAGAAAACCCGTCAGTTGGGCGGAATGACTTTTGTTGACCTGCGCGACCGCTACGGAATTACTCAGCTTGTTTTTAATAATGACTTAGATGTAGCGCTTTGCGACCGCGCGAATAAACTGGGTCGTGAGTTTGTGGTTCAGATAAAAGGGAAAGTAACTGAGCGCAGCAGTAAAAACCTGAATATACCTACGGGCGAAGTTGAAATTACTGTTTCGGAAATGAATGTGCTGAGCGAAAGCGAAACGCCTCCTTTCATTATCGAAAATGATACCGATGGCAGCGAAGAGTTGCGTTTGAAATATCGTTACCTGGATATCCGCAGACCAAAGCTGCGCGATACGCTGATGATGCGCGCGCAAATAAATAAAGCGGTGCGTGAGTATCTCGATGCAAAAAGTTTTGTAGAGATAGAAACGCCTAACCTTATTAAATCTACACCCGAAGGGGCACGCGATTTTTTAGTGCCTTCGCGTTTGGTGCATGGAAGTTTTTATGCTTTGCCTCAATCGCCACAGATATTGAAACAGTTGCTCATGGTAGCTGGCATGGATAGATACTATCAGATTGTTCGCTGCTTTCGTGATGAAGATTTTCGTGGCGATAGACAACCCGAGTTTACACAGGTGGATTGCGAAATGAGTTTCGTTCATCAGGAAGATATTTTTGAAACCTTTGGCGGATTGATTCAATATGTTTTTAAAAAGGCGTTGAATTATGAGTTGCCTACGTTGCAGCGTTTGCGTTACGATGATGCGATTAAATATTACGGCAGCGATAAACCCGATTTGCGTTTCGACTGTAAGATTGTTGAACTCAATTCCGTTCTCCCGAAAAATGAATTTGCTGTTTTTAATAATGCTATTGCCAGCGGAGGAATTGTGGCGGGTATAAATGCAAAGGGCTGTGCAGCTTATTCGCGCAAGCAAACCGATGAGCTAACGGAGTTTGTAAAAGCTTCGCACCGTGGCTTGAGCGGACTTATAAATATTAAATTCAACGAAGACGGCACTGTAAAATCTTCGATTGATAAATTCTTTAATGAAGAACAACTACGCGAAATAGGAAAAGCATTTGACGCGCAGAAAGGCGATTTGCTTTTGCTGGCTGCCGATAAAACTTCGAAGGTGCGTAAGAGTTTGGGCGATTTGCGATTGGAGATGGCGAAGAAAAATAACTGGATTAAAGAAGGAACG
>JBKJJB010000108.1:0-9480 GCA_046598235.1 Chitinophagales bacterium | reverse complement strand
ACAGCTTCTTTTACGCGCAATTGCTCAGTAATAACGTGCCGTGCACGTCTCTTCAAAACTTCATCACTAAGGATATCTACCCAAATCATTTCCGCCTCACACAGATTTTGAATTTCGGTCTGTGAAATTCGAATTTGTTTTAAGGCCGCATTACATTCGCTCTTCCGTTGGTTGTATTTCGAATGAACGAGCGTGCGTGGTTTATTAGTATTCATAATAACCATGCGATAATCTCCCAATTCAAATGGGATGTACTCATGTTTTAAGGCAGAGCAATCAAGAAGGATAGCATTATCTTTTCTACCCAGTGCAACAGCATATTGATCCATAATACCGCACTGCACTCCAATAAATTCATTCTCTACTTGCTTGCAAAAATTTGCCAGCCATACTAAATTAGGTTTTGATTCTGATTGTGAGAGTAGCGCATAAGCTGTTAATACTTCCACAGCAGCTGACGAAGAAAGACCTGAACCTTCGGGAAGATTGCTCTCATAGATAATTTCGCAGGCTGGTATCTCGTGATTCTCCTTTTTTAATTGTCGAATAATTCCAAGCGGATAGTTTGTCCAATCATTTTCTAAATCAAACTCAATTTCGTCATCTACAGAAATCTCTTTAAAAAACGAATGTGTGGAAGAACGAAGAATAATTTTGTTGTCATTTCGCAGAGTGATTTTAGCTATTATACCTAATGTGATTGCAGCGGGAAGCACAAGACCGCCATTGTAATCAAGATGTTCGCCAATAAGATTTACGCGACCTGGAGCGAAGAATTTCATACCGAATTAAGAATTGATTTTGCTCCGTAAAATTGCGGCACATTCGTCAACATCTAAAGGATTAGCAGCAGCACCTGCGCCCATTTCACTTCCTGCATACCATTTCACTTTATCTTTAGCGCGAAGAGGTGTATAGAATTCAATATGAAATGCATAATAGTTTTCTGCATCGGTATATTTCTTATCATTCACAGGAGTTTGGTGCATACACATCATGTAAGGAAAACTTCTATCATAAATTCTGTCGAAACCCTTAGTTAGATTTCTCAGCACTTCACCTAAATCCTTTTTCTCTGTTAGTGAAAATTGCGTGATGTTACCTTTCAGTTTCTTACTCACCACAAAAACTCCGAAAGGATAATCGGTGAAGTAAGGAATGTAAGCGATGAAACTATTGTTTTGATAAACTATTCGCTTTTTATGCTTCTTCTCCGCTTCATTTAAATCAGCAAATAGATTAGTTCCATTTGTGTAAAAATATTTCTTGCAATTTTTGAGTTCCTCTCGAATTTTAGAAGGCACGAAGGAGTAGGCATATAGTTGTCCGTGAGGGTGATGAATAGTTACACCTACTTCTTCTCCCCTATTTTCAAATTCAAAAATGTATTTGATTCGTTTGTCTTTCGCTAATTCCTTGAACCGTTCGCTCCACAACTCAACAATTTTTAAAACATGCGCATCGCTTAAATCATATAGTTGTTTGCTGTGGTCGGGCGAATACAATATCACTTCACATTTACCAACTGCATCAACACTTTTAAAAATTGTATTGTCCTGGTTCTTGCTTCTTGGCTCTTGGTTCTTCTCCAAAAACATTACAGGAAAATCATTGTCGTAAGCCAGTACATCAAATGTCGGCAACGATTTATTTTGAGATGGACAAAACGGGCAATAGTCTTTGGGTAAATGGGGACGGTGCTGACGGTTGGTGGCAACCATAGTCCATGTATCTAAAAGAGGATTCCATCTAAATTCAGACATAGAACAATAATAAGGATTAGTAATTAGTGAAAGATAGGGCTACTCACCGGCATGGTAAATCCTCTCCGCTTTCTTTAGGATTTCTTCCCAATCAAAAGTCATAGGTTTGAATTTTCCCTGCGAAAACAATTGCATCTGATCGGTGTAGTGATTGCTTTCAGAATGTGATGACGCGCCATAAGCATTCACAGAATTTATTTCGACTCCGCTATTAGAATACCTGTTCATTTGAATGTAGCCATCACCACCTTTTATCTGCCAGATGCCATTTATCTTATCAACTAATTTAGGGTCGGCAGCACATGAAACTTCGCGAAGTCCATTGGCAGGGAAACTTACACTACCACGAATATATCGTTGAATATCTCCGAGTTTTACGTCTATAGTTCCGTATTTATCCAACATAAACTTCTTCGCTTTACGAATCGCCCAAACAATATTGCTTTCAGTCATGGGTTGTTTTTTTATCATCAGAAATGCAAAGGGCACTTTCCATTGCTTCATGAGGTTCTCGTGCATAATCATAGCAACTGCCGCATCTTTGTTTTCAGCTTCTCCACTCCAGTTCCACTGTTTCAACTTTTTTATAGCATCGGCTACATCGCGATATTTTTTTTCATCGAGTTGATAAGCAACTGTAAAGTTACGGGCATAGCTTGCACTTCTTGAATAGCTCCTGTCGAATTTGATACGTGCGAAATCTGCCCAAGAAATTTTACCTTTTATTTCTTTCAATAACTCGTCATATCGCTCCCCTCGGTTATAGTTAAATTGCTGAATTCCTATCCAGCTATCTTTCCATTCGCAACCGTCACCACTCACCGAAAACTGTGTTTGGTTACAGCTAAAAAGATAACCGCAATTAGGATTCAACAATTGTGGCTTTCGGCTGTATGGAATTAAAGAATTCCATTTGTATTTTGAACTGGTGCCATCTATCGGCTGCTTCCATGTGAGCGAAGTATCGCGAAGGGGAACCTGACAACCGCTCTCATAAAAAATATTCCCGTCTACATCGGCATAAGTAATATTGAAAAGCGGAATGGCTTCCATTTTCAATGCGGTTTCAAATTCTGCAAAGTTGCGTGCTTTGTTCATTCGATACCATTGCTCGGTAGCGCGCAAATCCATTGCCCCGGGGAAGCGTAATGAATACCAGCCGCTTTTACTTTGAAACACTGGACCAAATTCTGTGTAACGTATCTTTTTGGTGATACCAATTTTTATTCCGCCAAATTTAATTTTCAGCTTTGCTTTCTTGGTCACAAACTTTTTCCATTCCCCATCATATAAATATTTGCTGCCGCGATGTTTAATTTTATAAATGTCGCCAAAGGTATGGTAGTTGGTAGTATGTGCCCAACCAAGATGCTGATTACTGCCTACAAAAATGGTAGTGCCTCCGGGAAACAAGCCACCAATAATATCCCAGCCTTCATCACTTTTAATATGTGCTTCGTACCAGGCAAATCTTCCTTCAATGGGTTGATGCGAATTAATGAGCAGCCAGCTTTTGCCATCCTCTGTTTTTGACGGAGCAATAGCCATAGAATTTGACCCAACCTCATTGGGCTGATGAAGCAATTCAATATGGTTGTCCTTAATAGATTTAAGTGCCATCCCCGCACCGGCAAAAAGGGTTAGGGTAAGTGTTGATCCTTTTACCACATCCTGCGCTTGAAATGGCAAAGCCTTTTTAAGCAGCACTTCATTCGGATGTTTTGCAGCATAATCATTTACCCCTTGCACATATCCTTCTAAAACCTTTTTAAAATCATTGGAGATAGCGCGTTCATAATTATTATCAACCAATGTATCAATACCAAAAAATTTCAATCCGAAGTCAAAAAGCACTCCCTCTTTACCAAGCACTTCACCCAACATTCCTTTTGCAGCCAATAAATTTTCCTGTATACTTTTGAAATCGTCTTCACAATGAGCATACGCTAAACCGTAAGCGGCCTCTGCATCGGTGCGCCCATATATATGAGGAACTCCGAAACTATCGCGGGCAATGGTGACATTTTGAGGATTGATTTGAGCAAACGAAAAATTAAATGCTAAAAGAAAATACAGCAGAGTCAACTTCTTCATTGTAGTGATAAAATTATATGGTGTAAAGAAAGATGTTTACTTCACACAGTCAATTTACAAAACAATTATTTTCTGTTATGATTCGATATTTACTTTTTGCGCTTATATTTTTTTCAGCAGCATCCTGCGCCACTCTCCCTAAATATTTTCAAACTAAAGATGAAATTATTGCCGTAGGTCCGGGACCGGAGGATATGGTTTTAGATACTATTACCGAAGAACCCCGAATTCTCCTTTCAACTAATTCGCGGAGAAAAAACGAAAAAGATTATGGCGAAATTGAAGTTTATTATCCCGAAACCAACACACACAAAATTTTAAAGCGGGTAAACGAGCCAAGCGATTTGTTGTTCAATCCGCACGGTATTGATTTGGTAGAGCTTTCTGCCAAGTGGCCTTCAGCAACTAAGGATTTAGTTCTGTTAGTGGTTAGTCACGAACACACAAAGCACATCAATTCAATTTTGCGCTATCATGTTTTGAAAGATGAATTAGTGTTTATGAATAAGATTGTTGATCCTCTTATTTCTTCGCCCAATGCTGTTGCAGGATTCCCTGACGGAACATTACTTGTTTCCAATGACGCGAAGAAGCCGGATCATTTTGTAGAAGTTTTTTTCATGCTAAAGCAAGCACAAGTTGTTTATTGGGATGGAAGTAAATGTTCAGTAGCTGCCGAAAAATTTTGCTACACCAATGGTATTACGATTAAAGGCAAAAAAGTTTTTCTCGCTTCAACCCGACAAAACAAAGTGTGGCAGTTTGATTTCGATAAAGGCAAACTGCTGAACAAAGAAGTAATAGCCAAAGTGCATGGTGCAGATAACCTTCGCCTGGATGGAGATGATTTATTAGTTGCCTGTCATCTTCGCTTTCTTGCTTTTTTAAAACATGTAAAAGACTCAACTAAATACTCTCCAAGTACTGTTTACAGAATAAACCCTACTACCAAGAAAACTACAGTTGCCTATTATGATGATGGAAAGCAACTTAGCGCAAGTTCCACTGCTTTGATGTTTAAGAATTCACTTTATGTAAGTGGAATATTCGATCCAAAAATTGTGAGAAAGAAACTTACGCCTTAAACGGATTTCTGAAAACGTAATCCTTCGGCTTTAGATTAGCAGTATATGGTCGTGCTACAAAAAAGTTGAATAAAGGATTGCGGTGTTTTATATAACCATACATTGGCGAAGGAGTTGCTCCTATAGTACTTTTAATTTCAGGAGCAGTTCTGCCAAAGTGTAAACGCTCTGCACGCTTTTCAATACCTAACTTTATCATATCATACATCATATGTTGATATAAGTGAATCGGCTTTGTTACTTCTGCATCCATACCGGTATAATGCACTTCCATTTTTTTACCAAACTGAAAAGCGGAGATAAAACCAATCATCTGCTCCTCTTTGAAATAGGCATATACGTGATAGTTTTCGGGCAGCGCTTGCTTTTGTGCATAGAAAAAATATTTACTCAACTCAGCCAATTTAAAATCGGCATTCTCCATTACTCTGTGATACAAGCCCGACAATTCCTCTTCATATTGTTTTACTTCTTCTAAGGTTAAATCTCTTTTCTCTACTCCGTTTTCATGGCAAAGGGCAAAAACTTTTTTTGCGCGAACACGATACTTAGAAGAAAGCGCATTCATGTAATCATCAAATTTCTTCCATTCATCCCTAAGATGAATGCTCATATCACTCTCTACATAAATTTCGTTGTAGCCGCACTTTTTAAAATCAGTATCGAACTCTGTCTTTGGGTGATACAAGTCAGAGATAAGAATTGCCTTTATACCCGAATCGCCTTTCAAAATATCGTGCGTGGTTTTGCGAATAATTTTTGCGCGAATGGCTTTATCAATATCGTGGTGGAAATAAAATCCGTTTTCACCAGTCATGAAAACATTACCGCTCACTAACAGCTTTACATTGATGAGGTTCAGGAGTTTCTCACTGAATACTTTGAGCCCCTTCATTGCAAAATTAGTTTCAGCAGAGGCAGGAAAATAATTGATAAGCTGGTTAGCGTGAAACATCACCACTTGAAAGTACATGGCACCCACTACCACTCCATCTCTTTTTGCCAGCACATAACGAAACTGCATGGTGTCGGAATGAACTGTTTCTATCAACCTCAGTTCATCATACTGCATCAAAAAATTCGGTTCGGGTATCTGTTTATTCCATTGCTGCTCTGAAACATTTTCGATGGTATCGAAAACATCCAGCGAGAAGTCTTTAATCGTCTCCACTTCTTGCGAAGCAGGACAGGAACATATAGCAGGGCTATTCACAGGGCTTTCTTTCGGGTTATTGACGAACAAGATTCATTAAAATTTTTGAACTAAGACAACAATGCCACGCTTTAGACGTGGCACTATAACAAACTTTACAAAAAATATCAGCGAACAGCTGTTTCAACTAGCCCGGTTTCTTGTTCTGTGTTGCTTGCGCTTCTTGTCTTTACATTTTCAAACTCCACAGAGTACTGCGCATGATTCGTTCCCATAATTCTGTCCCAAAAATTATAATACAAACCATAATTACAATTTACAAGTTTGTGATGCATGTTATGGTGGGTAGAAGTATTATGCCACTTAGAAATTTTTCCGGTTGTAAAACCAGAGGGAAACAATTCAAAACCTAAATGCCCCAGCACATTCATTCCTGTTTGATACAGCACCCAAATGAGCAATGCCAATGGATGAATTGGCATTAAAAAAACTACTAAGGGAACTATACCTACTTCAACAATGGCTTCTAAAGGATGAAATGCAAAAGCCGCCCAAGGTGTTGGATTGGTGCTATCGTGATGAATTTTATGAACGTAGCGGTAAATCTTTTTCCAATGCATAAAGCGGTGCGTGAAATAGAAATAAGTATCGTGAATAAAAATAAACGCCACCACCGAAAAAATAAAATAACCGATACTGTGCGCCTCTATGTCTAAATACATTTGTGTATATCCGTTTTTGCGGAGAATAAACAGAGTGGTTCCTACCATAGAAAAAATGGCAATTGAAAGAAACGAGTATCCCATTTCATGCAAAATGCGTTTATTGTTCGGGAACTTCTGCTGAATCTTATATTTAAAGAAATCCCTTTTCTTCCATACATAAAATAGTAGAAACAAGGTTCCTGCAAAAGCGATATAACGCAGCGACAGCAAGCTAAAACTTCTAAAATATCTAAAAATTATATCCTGCCAGGTAACACATCAAGAAGCATACATTACAAATTTGGAATGTAAATATGCAGGCAATTGATGGTAGCGCAAAATTTTTCTTTTCCCCTTATAACGTTAGTATTCTGTGGAAGAGCGTTACACACTCTTTAATTTTTAGTTTCGCCCTATACTTGCAATATGTTAGGATTGAAACTGCCAACCGACCCTCGCTGGGCAAATCTTGCCGGAAAATCAATTGAAGATATTCTTACTGACCATGCTTATTGTGAGCAGAAGGCAACATCCACCGCCATTTCATTAATTCAAAACTATCCCGACTTTGAACAAATAGTAGTTGCTTTATCACCGCTTGTTAAAGAAGAATGGGGACATTTTGAGTTGGTGATAGAACATTTGAAAAAGCGCGGATTGAAATTAGGATTGCAACGCAAAGACAAATATGTGAGCGAACTTTTAAAATATATCCGGCATGGTGGTTCGCGTAAAGAATCGTTGGTAGAAAAATTGTTGTTCTCAGCATTAATTGAAGCTAGAAGCTGCGAACGGTTTAAACTACTCTCAAAAAATATTGCTGATAAAGAATTAAAATCGTTCTACAAAAATCTGATGGTTTCCGAAGCAGGACATTATCGTTTGTTTCTGGATATGGCTTGCGAATTGGGAGGAAAAGAAAAAGTATTACTCCGCTGGGAGGAATGGCTCGAGTTTGAAGCGGGCATAATGGAAAGTTTAGAAGTGAGAGGTGATAGAATACATTGATTGATTACTTACTATTGATTATTCATAATTCTAATACAATTCGGGTTTCAATAATAAATTATCATTAATCAGTAATCAATGAAAAACGCATTCCTTTATCTTATGGCTCTCGCCTATATTCTAGCAGGTATCAACCATTTTGTTCATCCTGATTTTTATTTAAAGATGCTTATTGGCTTTCTTCCATATCCCAACGAACTTAATATCATCAGCGGGGCAGCAGAAATTTTATTGGGAATAGGATTGATGATTCCGCAAACGCGAATCATCTCTGCCTGGGGAATTATTCTTTTGCTCATTGCTATATTTCCCGCCAACATCAACATGGCACTAAATAAAGAGCAATGGGATTTTTCGGCTGCAATGCTTTATCTTCGATTGCCTATTCAGTTTCTTTTAATCTGGTGGGCATTCATCTACACAAAAAAATGAGTATGGACTATATAACCGCAAAAACCATCGCACAGGAATGGTGCGAAGCATGGAACTCGAAAGATTTAAACCGAATTCTGAAACACTACGCTGATGATATAGTGCTGTATTCTCCGTATGCACTCATGCGATTAGGCGAAGGAACCAAAGGAAAAGTGCAGGGAAAAGACTTGCTCGAAAAATATTTTTCACTGGGTATGCAGTCTGCTCCTCAATTAAATTTTCAATTAGTAGATGTGTTGGTTGGAATTGACGAGATAACTATCCTTTATAGAAGAGAAACAGGGATACTCGTTGCCGATGTGATGTCTTTTAATGACAAAGGGCAAGCCAAAACGGTGCGTGCCTTCTACGCGCAGACTATTATTTAAACTCAAATCTCCGCTAACTGCATTTGACTTTCGTTTGCAATAAGTTTGAAAGACCGGATGTGTTTATCGCTTTCTTCAATCGTGATAACACAATTTGTTTCGTCCTCCCAATTAAACTTTACATTTTGTTCGTTTAAGTCAGATGCTGTTATTTCAAACAGAAGTTTCCCTTCTTTAAAATTGTATGCCTTTACAGTTATTTCTGTTTTAAACGGGTCGAAAGGAATACTTCGCTTGCCTTCAATTTTCACTTTTACTTTGCCATTTGCAGAAGTGCTTTCAATTTGAGCCGTTCTTTTGCTGCTGCACGAAAAAAGAACTAAAGCAATGGAGATAACTATTATTGGAAGAAAGGGTTTCATGAACATAAAACGTTTTTTGCTAAATTAAATTATCATCGAAGAAACTGAATATTTCTACTCAGCCCCTTAAATTTTGTGCGCTTCACGGGAGAACCCTTAAACAATGTCTTGAAAGTTTCTTCCGTCAATTCTTCCCAATCCTGCTTCTTCATGTTCAGCAATTCTTCGCTTGGTTCAAACTGAATTTCATTGTGCTTTTGTGATTGTGAGTTGATTGGACATACCTGCTGGCATATATCACAGCCAAACATCCAGTTTTCAAATTTGCCTTTCATCTCCAAGGGAAGTTGCTCATCTTTTAATTCAATAGTGAAGTACGAAATGCACTTGCTGCCATCTACTTTATACGGCTCATAGATAGCATCGGTGGGGCAGGCATCAATACATTTGGTGCAAGTGCCGCAGTAATCTTTAACAGGCGAGTCGTATTCCAGTACAACATCGAGAATTATTTCTGCAAGAAAGAAATAGGAACCTATTCGTTTACTGAGGATGTTTGTGTTCTTTC
>JBKJJB010000061.1:0-6613 GCA_046598235.1 Chitinophagales bacterium | reverse complement strand
ATATCAACGAAAGTTCGCCCGCAGGTTTGATCCCCTGTTTGTACAGCCGATACTGTAGGTGGAGCAGGTGCAGGGTTCTGATTGAACTTAATTAATACATCATCTTGTGTGGTACATGTTCCGTTCTTTGTTGTCCACCGTAAAGTGTATTGAGTCCCTGCAGTACCGTTGAATTGCGCTGTAGGAATGGAGCTCGTAATAGTATTCGGAATACCATTGAAATAACCGCCACTTCCCGATATAATACTCCATGTACCACTTCCTAAGGTTGGAGAATTTCCGCCAAGATTAACCTGTGTTATTCCACACGTGCTTGCGTCATTTATAAGTATTCCTCGGTCAGTACCGGCATTAGCTGTGGTAGGTTGCGAGTTTCTATAAGTCAACACACTTGAGGTACCGCCAAACGAGCAACTGCTTCTATTTGCTCTTATTCTTAATGTAGGAGCTGTGGTGCCCGACCTCCAAGCAGATATTGCAGAACCATTTACTCCGCTAAAAGTTCCATCACTGCCTGCTCCTCCCGAAATTAACTCTGCAGTAAAAGCATTGTTTTGGCTACCGCTTGCCCAACTAAAATCATAGCGTGTATTAGCGTCTAAAGTTAAATCATTATACAAACCATGACCTAAAGCCAAAGTGGAGTTAGTACAGCCCACAGGGGCAGTGGCAGACACTCCTTGATTGGCAAGATTTAGATAACCGATAGGCAGTGTAAATGTATAGTCCTGCACGGTAGTGCCGGTTGCATTCATGTTGTAGGTTCCAATAAGAATGCCGTTTACTCTTAATGTAACAGATGGTGAGGTAATGCCATCTGTATTCCAACCATCGCCATAACTGTCATACAGCCGTAAAGTATAAGAGCCGCAAGCCCATGGCACTGGATTGGTAGTAGATAAGGTTACATTATTTGCAGCGTAAGATACATTTGCTCCGTTATAGCAGTTGCCTGGCGTACAAAAATATGCCCACGTATCGGTATATCCAATCGGAGGAATTACCTCAATATAATTTTCGCCCGCCCAAGCCGGCCAGTTAATATCGGCAGTAAAGACAGCTTGGGCATTTGCCTTTTGAAAACCTGCTGCAAAAAATAAAATGCAGGATATAACCGTGCAGCGAAGAAGGTTTGTAATGTTCAGGGTAGATACTTTCATGATATTGCTTGTTTAAAAATTATAAAACGTATAGGATATTTTGTTCCTTTAATAGAAATAGCTTATAGGAATATCAATCTTGTAATATTCCCGTTTTACTGAAATAAATGAATCCAATTTCATAGCTAAAATTGAAACTCTGCGACCCCAAAAGTCTGAATGGGCTATTGCAACATATTACAATAACTTTCAAACCTTGAAATTGGCAGAAGTATTAATAAAATCTCTTGCAGGAATAATAGTGTCCGCTAAATTCCCTGTGTTCCGTGCTAAAAATAGCCCTTGTTTTTTAATTAAACAAGTAAGGAGCAACATTGCCGGCAATTAACAATTTATATTTTTTGGGTTTTATGCGGTTACTTTGTGCCATGAAAATTGAATTTGAGCAGACTGGCAGCAAAGGTAAATTCTACATAGAAGAAGGCGGAACTCGGTTAGCCGAAATGACTTTTACCAAAGCAGGCGATGCCCTGCTTATTATTGACCATACCGATGTAAACGATGCCCTTCGCGGAACAGGAGCAGGAAAGAAGTTAGTGGCTGAAGCAGTAGATTATGCTCGCAAGAATAAGCTGCATATACTGCCACTTTGCCCTTTTGCCAAATCGGTGTTTGACAAAACACCGGAGTATGCCGATGTGCTTAGCAAATAATTTTTGAAACTTTGGATTTACATGAATCCAATTACGAGGAAAGAAAACATAGTCATGCAATTAAAACATGCTATTCAACAGCAGCTAATAAAAAAACCAGTTGCTCGATAGCAACCGGTTTTTATCATTTTCAATTCTAAATTTTTTATTCCAAGACGATTTCGCTTGAAACTCCATTGATAGTTTGAGTAGCCAGATTATCGCAGGTGCCGTCACCATAATCTATATATCGGTCATCTTCACCTGTGGTTTGATTTAGGGTAGTTCCCTGCACGAAAAATTCATTGCAGCCCATTGCTGTTTTAGTAATAAGCGGCTGATTAATGGTAACTGAGTACATACGATTGTTGGGAGCAGTTGCAACAAACGAACCGCTAACAGAAAACTCATCATCATCATACGCACTTGTGTTGCCGCCTATAGTCCATTCAAAATACTGTGCTGCATCTAACTGGGTAAGCCCGTTAATAGCCGAATGATCCTGACAGTCGGTAACAAAGCGGATAACCCAATTGCCATTTCCATTGGCACCGATGTTCTCAATGCTCATATAGCCCGTTACCTCATCTTCATTTACATAGAAGTTGTTAAACGTAAGCATCATAAGAGTGCCGGGTGTCTGGATATTCTCATTGTTATAAGTAGCGGTAATAATTCCTCTGCGTATAATGCCTTTATCATCGGCACAGCCCTGTCCGTAGTCAAATGTTTTTACATAGCCAGAAGTGCTGTCTACCGAAACAGCTACACAATCAAACGAGCCATTTTTAAAAGCGAAAGAAGCACTGCCTGTAGGCATTGCCATCGCAAACAACTGCTTCGCGATCTTTTTCGATTCTTCAAAACTTACGTTTGAATTTTTCTTGGTTTCAGGAATTTCCTTTTTGCATGAGCTTACCGAAAATATAAGGGTTGCTACCGCAAAAGCAGTGATAAGTGTTTTGTGCTTTGACATAATTTGTTTTGTTTTTAATTTAAAGAGTAGAAGGTTATTATTTCTGCTTCGAGCATATTGATACGTGGAGCTAGAAAAAAAGTTTCCGGTAAAAACCAGACCAATCAACACTAAATAAAAAAGAAGATAAATGGGAATAACTATTCTGCCTTTGCAACAAATACATCGCTGCGGTCGTTGAGCTTTGCCGCCAGCAATCTGGATAGTTTTACTTTGCCTATTATGTATTTTGTATCGTTGCTTGTGAAGCGTTGTGAAACATCATGCACGCCCAACTCATCTAAAATCTTTTCATCGACAAAGCGTATGTAGAGATTTAAATCATGGTCATTACTGAAAGGAATAACCCCGTTCTGCTTTACCTTTTTGTATTCGTAGCGGTAGTTGTAACTCAATGCCGAAATATCCGAAAGCACAGCCGAACCTGTAGGATGTCCGCCTGCTCCTTTGCCGAGAAAAAATTGTTTGTCGGAGAATGCTGCGCCTAATTGCACCGCATTAAATTCATTTCGCACTTCATAAAACCAATCGTGCGGTTTTATAAACTTAGGAATTACATATGCCACTACTTTATTATCTATTCGGTAAGTATGTGCAATCAGCTTTATCTTATATCCCTTCTCCTTTGCGTAAGTAGAGTCAGCTAAAGAGAGATTTTGAATGCCGAAGTTGAAGATGTCTTCGGGTTTCACGAACAACCCGAAAGTATGATTTACTAAAATCGCCAACTTAAATTTCGCATCATAACCTTTTACATCCAATGTAGGATCGCTTTCTGCAAAGCCGAGTTGCTGTGCCTGCTTCAACGCTTCTTCATAACTCAATCCTTCATCCGATGTTTTGGTAAGAATATAGTTGGTGGTGCCGTTGCAGATTCCTTCGAGTGAATCGAGCAAGTCGTTGTCGTAATACTCTTCCAGATTTCGGATGATTGGAATCCCTCCGCAAACGGATGCTTCATACAAAAGCGAAACATTGTGCTTTTGCTGAAGTGCGTATAGTTCACCTAAATGCTCGGCAATCATTTTCTTATTGGCAGAGACTACTGCCTTACCTTTCTTCAATGCTGCCGAAACAATTTCAAACGCTTCATCGGCATTGTCAATCAGTTCCACTACCACATCTAACGAATCGTCATTCAGAATTTCATTCTTATCAAAAGTGAAGTAATCGCTAGAGATAGGACGTGCTTTACCAGTGTGTTTCACACAAATCTTAGCCACCTCTGCATTGATACCTTTTGTTTTGTGCAGCACATCGTAAAGCCCTTGACCTACCACACCAAAACCAAACAGACCTAATCGTAATTTGTTACTCATTTTATTATACTGGTTTGTGCTTTCTTTGACTTGGAATAGTGGAATAATGGATAATTGGAAATTGTTTTGATGTTATATGGACAAGTATTTCTTCAACAATTCAGAAATAGTTTTTGTTTCCATTAAAAACCCATCGTGTCCGTAATCCGATGGAATAATCTCAAGCACTGCTCCCGGAATATTCTCCGCAATAAATTCCTGCTCCTGCTTTGGAAAAAGAATATCGGTTTCAATTCCTATGACTAATGTTTTTGCTTTTATCTGTGCCAATGCTTCATGCATTGAATTTCTTCCACGCCCCACATGATGCGAGTCCATCGCTTTGCTGAGCGTGAAATAACTATCCGCATCAAAACGTTTCTTCAATTTCAATCCCTGATAACGCTGATAGCTTGCAGCACGGAAGTCATCCGTCTTTTCTTCTATATCCGTTTGGGTATTCTCATACATAGTATAATTTCTGTATGAAAGCATGGCAATAGCACGTGCAGCTTCTAATCCTTTTTCTCCTGCTTCCAAAGCCATCCGTTGAGCTTCATTAAAAGCTATTCCCCATGCGGAATGACGGGGATTAGTAGCAATAAGAAAGAGATTTTTGATAAACGATGGCTGCATAATTGCCCATTCCATTGCTTGTTGCCCTCCCAAAGAGCCACCACATAACAAGTAGATAGATTTCAGTTGAAGATGCTCAGCCAATAACTGATGTGCCTTTACTAAATCACGAACTGTAATCAGTGGAAACGCTTTCCCATATTTCTGATTTATTTCAGGATTAATGCTCGATGGTCCTGTAGTTCCGTAGCATGAGCCAAGAAGATTAGCGCAAACAATGAAATACTTTTTGGTGTCGAAGATTAAATCATCACCTAACATCCCTATCCACCAATCGGCTACATCGGCATTGGCAGTAAGCGCATGGCAAACGTAAATCACATTGTCTTTGGCTTCATTCAATGTACCATAAGTGGAAAATGCCACCTCTACAGAAGGCAGCAACTTGCCACTTTCAAGAATAAAAGGTTTATCGTATTTAAATTTACTGCTGAACATAAAAATGCCCCACCTTAAACCTCACCAGCCCTTCGGGCATCCTCTCCAAAAGGAGAGGAAAAATGGAAAAAGGTTTTTTTGGAGGGGGCGAATGTAAAGAAGACTTCCGAAGTTTTAGAAACTTCGGAAGTCTTTAGTATGTTATCCTATCTCATGGCTAAATAATTGCCCAATTCGTTTACGCTGCTGCTGAAACTGAACTCATTGTTAAGCGTGTAGTAGTTGTTCTGGTCAATCGTTTTTGGGTAAGCCAGTTTCGCTACTTCTAACTTAGAGTTTTCGAACCAAAACAAATTCATCACTTCACGAACCTGTGCCGAAGAGAAGTAGTTATAAGCCAGCGACTGCTTAAATATAGTCAGCTTAGTGCTTTCAAAACTCCCATTGTCAATGGTATGTTTCAACTGCGAGAAATCATTTTGGCTCATCGGCATCGGACCAACAGGTGTTGCACAATGGTTAGGAGAATTTCCATGATTATGTTTTGGATTATGGCAACCCCTTTCTCTACATGTATTGTCCTCTTTATCCCAACTGCGATTGTTTAATTCAATTACACGGTCAAAATGTATTTTGTTGCAATCTAAATCAATGGTAGCAAACGATTCGGTATTGCGCTTAACTCTGATTACATCTTTGAATGTCTTTTCCTTCTTTCCGCGACCTCTAAAGTTGCTGACACGTTGCACTTCCAGAAAATGCTTGCCATCTGAAAGATTCGTAAGAGTTGCCCTTGAAGCTACCGGGCCCACGCGATGTCCGTCAACATATACTGCGAATGGTGAGTTATCGCTCAAGCGAAGATTTAAAACCGAACCATCATCGTGAGCAATGGCAAACTGTGTTGCCATTACAAAAACCATCATTGTTATTAACCGTTTCATACATTTTATTTTAAGGGTTAAGAAATATGCAGGTATGATTTCTAAATGTGGTCCAAGTTTAAAAGCTAGTTGTGAATGGCGAGTAGCAAGCAGATAAAACCAATGCCAGTATTAAGTTTGAAGTGGTTGTGAAAAAATGTAAACACCACCTTAGGTATGGGTTCTTAGCGTATTGTTTTCTTTCCCCAAGTAAAGTATTGAGCAGTTGGAGGTTAAATTGGAAAAGAAACGGATAGGGCTTTTTGTAAAGCGGCTCCAGCTTATCGGCATAGTAGCCGAAGTAGGGAGTGCTGCCATAAGCCGAAACAATACTTTTCCAATGCTTGTTGTGCCAGTAGTAATGGTTGGAAATTTCCACTTCTTTATAAAACTGTTGGTGGTCTCTTCCGCCAATGACGGGTATGCTCAGAATTTGAATGCCGTTAGCCCCGCTGATAACGCTGCGGTTGCGGAACGATGACTTTACAAATTTTTCTTCGCGCTCAATAACAACCACTTCATGTTTCAGGAAGTGGTTGTTATTGAGCGCGAAGAAAAGTTTGTAAAGTCATCGTTCCGCAACCGCAGCGTTATCAGCGGGGCTAACGGC
>JBKJJB010000247.1:0-4058 GCA_046598235.1 Chitinophagales bacterium | reverse complement strand
GTGGGCAACAGCAGCAACTCCGATGCAACGCTGCAAATTACTTCTGCTGTTACCTACGCTTAGACCCGCGCAGGTATAAGTGCCATCTATAGTAACCACATCGCCCCCCTTTATAACCACATCATCAGTACTGGCGGGCACACCCGAAGGGGTCCAGGTGGAAGCCGAACTCCAGTTACCGGTGGTGGCAGAGGTTTTGGTGGCAGCATTTAGCGAGCCTGCAAAGAGAAGTAATAAGAAAAGCATTGCAGGAGACCAACAAACAACATAACGGTTCATATTAGCATTCATAAATTAAATACCACACAAGTTTTTTCTTTTATTTTACCTAGTATAAGTATTTATATTGGTATACATGAACGGCAAATAAATGTTTCAACATATAGGAGCAGAATAACAAAGCAGGTTTTGTTTCGATGTTAATGTTTCTGGTATAAATTATAAAATTTCATAGTTGAAACAAGCTAAAGTATGTAGGAGCTGGTTTTAAAGCCACGCTTTGTGGAGCCTATTGAAGCATTTTTATTAAAAACACTAAAAGAAGTAGATTTAGTATCTTATGCGACTTGTAACTTACTCTGTATTTAAAATATACCTTTGTGGAAATATATATTATGAAAAAGCTGATTGTCTTAACTATTATATTGTTTTATTCCAACGTCATCCTATACAGCCAGACCACCCTCCGCTTCTGCATAGCTATTGCTCCCGAAAACGGATATTGCGTTTTAAATAATACTAAGTTTATCACCTCTCCTGACAGCACCTCAGAAAGGATATACATGCAAATTTTAAATTCAAGAGGGCTTTCGTCTAGTAAAGTTACTTACAAGATATTTTCTGTGGGGAAAGGTGGGGAGGAAACCTATTCTCATTCCCTCGTTCAAGAAATTCAAAAAAGCTGGGATAGCTCCTGGCAGCCTGAAATGTTTGATTCTCCCGGCACTTACCTTATTAAAGTTTACAACGATGCCGACCTACTCATTTGCAGCAAGTCTTTTGAACTGATAAAATACTGGTAGTAAACTGCCCACCTAACGAACAACAGAAGTAGAACAGCAAGAATCTACAATGGAATATTCCCGTGTTTCTTCCTTGGAAGTTTAACCGCTTTGTTTTCTGTCATCTTAAAAGCACGAATTAATTTAGCCCGGGTTTGTGAGGGTTCAATTACTTCATCTACAAAACCACGGGCGGCTGCTTTGTAAGGGTGAGCAAAGTTTTCAGCATAAGCATCTACTACTTCTTTTAGTTTTGCAGCCGAGTCGGGTGAGGATTGAATTTCTTTCTTAAAAATAATTTCAGCCGCGCCCTTCGCCCCTACTACAGCTATTTCGGCATTGGGCCACGCGTAGTTCATATCAGCACCAATATGTTTACTGTTCATTACATCATAAGCTCCACCATAAGCCTTGCGAACAATCACTGTGATCTTCGGCACTGTTGCTTCGCTGAAAGCGTAAAGTAGTTTTGCTCCGTTGCTGATAATGCCGTTCCACTCTTGGTCGGTGCCGGGTAAAAAGCCCGGAACATCAACAAGAGTAAGAAGCGGAATATTAAAACAATCGCAAAAGCGAACAAAGCGTGCGCCTTTCTTCGATGAATTAATATCGAGTACTCCTGCAAGAACAGCAGGTTGATTTGCAACGATACCAATACTTCTTCCGGCAATGCGCGCAAAGCCCACTACAATATTTTCGGCATAATCTTTATGTACTTCGAAGAAGGAATCCGCATCCGCTAATTCTGTAATTACTTCGCGTATGTCATACGGTTGGTTGGGATTTGAAGGAATAATTGAGTTTAGTTTTTCACGTATCTCCTCTCCTGCTTCATAATCATAAACAGGAGCCACATCCTCACAGTTCTGCGGCATGTAACTCAACAATTTCTTAATACCATTGATACATTCCACCTCGTTGGAATAAGCAAAATGAGTAACTCCTGATTTAGAAGCATGAGACTGCGCACCTCCTAGTTCTTCACTTGTTACATCTTCATGAGTAACGGTCTTTACCACATTCGGACCGGTAACAAACATGTAAGATGTATGCTCTACCATCATAATAAAATCGGTTATGGCAGGAGAATAAACAGCACCACCTGCGCAAGGACCCAAAATAGCTGAGATTTGAGGAATAACACCCGAAGCAATGGTATTGCGATAAAATATATCGGCATAGCCACCCAACGAAACTACCCCTTCCTGAATACGCGCACCACCCGAATCATTCAATCCGATAACTGGCGCACCATTCTTCATAGCTAAGTCCATTATTTTGCAAATCTTCTCGGCATGTGTTTCGGAAAGTGAACCTCCGAATACCGTAAAGTCTTGCGAGAAAACATAAACTGTTCTTCCGCTAATAGTTCCGTAGCCGGTAACTACTCCATCGCCTAAATAAATTTCTTTATCAATACCGAAATCTCTTCCGCGATGCTCTACTAACATTCCAATTTCTTCAAAGCTACCCGCATCAATCAGTAAATCAATCCTCTCGCGAGCGGTGAGTTTCCCTTTCTTATGTTGGTCGTCAATTCTCTTTTGTCCGCCACCAAGAAGGGCTTCATCTTTTTTCTTCTGTAGAGTTTCTATTTGTTTTTCCATTCTGTTCTTTCCATTTTATTTTTTGGAATGATGGAAGAATGGATGGCTGAAAATCCATTCATCCAACTATCCATTATTCCACTTTCTCTTTAAACTTAATTCCGTATTGCTGTAATTCGGCTAATATAGGATTATAGATTTCAGGATACTTAGGAAGCAATACACCGCGCTTCTTTATTTCTCCGTTCAAAATCATCTTAGTAACCATCGCTACAGGCAAGCCAACGGTATCTGCCATAGCGGTATGCTGAGGATCTTTGCCAATACATACCAGCGAACTCTCTAATGTTTTCTTTCCCTTGCCGCTTTTGCCGGTAAATTCAATCTGATGAATCATCACTACCATATCGCGGTCGTTCTGCTGCATGGTCCAAGTATGTTCCAAAGCAAATTGAAGCAGGTCGGAAGGAACTACCCATTTATCGTGATGCAGAAAGAGCGCAGGAATAACTGAAGTGGAGTGAATGAGTTTCTCCGTTTGCTTGTCGGTAATTATCGTTTTCGATTTGCTAAGTTGTGTTATCTCTTCTCTGAATTTATGTGTGAGGCGTTCCTTACGATTAGTAAACCCTAATTGAATAAGCGCATTCCATCCTTTGCAGAAAGGAGGTCTGCGCAGGGTACCGCGATACATATTTTTCACTCCCTTTAATCCATACTCAGAAACATATTTCAGCGAGTCGCGGTTCGGATAGCTCTCAAATTTTCCGTATCCTTTTACTTTTAATTCTTCGGTATGCGAAAACAATTCCTCGTATTCAAGTTGTACCTTTTTTCCGTTTTTGAGATACAGGATTTCACCTTCGCCTTGCCCTGCCAAAATTACATTGCGCGGATTCCAGGTAAATTTATAGTGCCAAAGGTTGTCGTCATTCTCAGGTGCTATTAAGCCACCGCAATAAGATTTGAATCCTGTAATTTTCTTCCCCTCCTTCTTCAACCTATCAATCATCTGCATGGCGCTCATGTGGTCAATGCCAGGGTCGAGTCCAATCTCATTCATAAAAATGAGCTTCTTCTTTTCTACTGCATCGTTCATATCGCGCATGGCATCAGAAACATAGGAAGGAGTAACAAGATTTTTTTTCAACTTCAGGCAATCTTCCGCCACTGGTATGTGCATGATGGCAGGTAACATGGAAATAACAATGTCGGCATCGGCAATCAGCTTTCTACGGTTAACTTCATTGTAGAAATCGAAACCTATAGCAAGCGTGTTTGCACGGTTCTTTGTTTTCTGCAATGCCTGCACGGCAGTAATATCGGCTACCGTTATCTGCCATTCTTCGTTTTGAGCATGCTCCACTAAGTAATCAATCAGCGCACCGGATGATTTGCCTGCCCCGAGTATTAGGATGTTTCGCATAGAGTAATGATGAGCAATATTAGAAAATGAATTTCTTTGCGACATCAAAATACGAAAACTATGATTTGGAAAGTAAAACCTACA
>JBKJJB010000085.1:0-19878 GCA_046598235.1 Chitinophagales bacterium | reverse complement strand
ATTTTCATCGGCAGAAACTGTAATTAAGTCAGTGGTTGGATTAGGATAAACATTGAAGTTTAACTTGTCTGCTACTTCCTGCAAACCGCTTGGAAGGTTTACATAACCAAAAAGAACTACATCAATGTGCATAGTAGAGCCTTTAATTCCTACATCTCCAAAACTGGAATAAAATTGAAGAAGAAGTGTATCGGGTATATTTGCATTGGAATAAGCAGGGGTGAGTATAACATAGGCCAAAGCCCACAAACTAGTAGTATCTAAAGGGACGCCACCTGCAAGAGATGGAACCGTATTTTTAGTGAGGACAATTTGCATTCCGGCCGTATCGGCACCAGGGGTTGTATACTTATACCCAAAAAACAATGTATCAGGTCTGAAAGCGAAAGGAATTCCAAAGAATTTCGGAGGATTAGGTCCGGGAATATAGGATCCGCTTCCTAAAGAAACCAAACCGGCAATAACACCTGCCTGAGGAGCTAATGATAGAGAGTCAGATACAAGCTTAATAGATGCTGCACCAGATACCTTATCTACCGAATCTCTAAAAGCGAAGCCAAGCGGACCACCAAAAAGAGCATCCACCGTAGTCCAATTATCAGGAGTAAAAGGAACCGCCCAGTTATCGAAACCTGCATTGGGAACTTGCTGTGCTTCGACTGTAAAAAGCGCAGCAACGAAAAGAATTAGTAAAGTAAATCTTGTTTTCATTTTATATGTTTTAGGAGTTAAAAATTGTGGCACAAAAGTATTATTTCAGCCGAATGAAGACGCTGATACTAATCATCCAAATACCTTTTAAGAAAAAAATGACAATTCTGTGACAAATCACCCCTCCTAAATCCTCCCCGAAAGGGGGGACTTAAACAGCCCGCTGATTACATTTCTTTAAAGGAGCTTATGATTTTATTAATGTCTTCCTTAAAGTGCAGTTTGCGTTCCTCTCCGCGCACCCAAACGCTCAAATGATAAACTTTGGTTTTACTATCTAACATTACTTCGCTAAAGTAGATATTCTCTCCGTCCATTTTGCCGAGAACTTCTGCTCTTACTCCTGCTATTCCGTTTACAGTAATTGAAAGTGAGTCTGTAACGAGAGGCTTTGTCAAAGACTTTTTTAATGCCAGCAGACTGTTGTTCCAATACATATCGAAGGGAACTTTTGAAGTATCTTTTTTCGATACAAAACCCACGGTATAAAAATTTCTGAAGCGATTAGCATACTGAAAAGGTGCTCCGGGTGCAAGCGTTTCTTCTGCCTTCATCCAGGAAGGAACAGAAATAATGAATTCGTTGTTGGCATTTACAGTTTGGTATTCGTTGTTGTATTTGCAGGAAGAGACGATAGACAATAGACCGAAGACAATAGATAAATACAAAACAAACTTCTTCATTTCAAAAATTTTGGGCGAAAGCAATGGTAACTATTTATTCCGAGCCGCTAATTGTTTACGCAAGGTTCGGGCGCGCTGGTCGGGTCCGTCATGGCTCCAGCCGGGTGGATAGAAAATATATTTCAGCTTATCTTTAAAAGTTGGAGCGCGCTTAACATCTTTCCATATATCGAAAAATTCATGTGAGGCAATTTTGAAAAGATTGTAAGTGTGAATGTTTTTAGTAAGCCCGTAAATGGGTTTTTCATCTTCTCGTTCTTCAGCAAAAGTGCCGAACATCCGATCCCAAATAATCAGTATGCCTGCATGATTTTGGTCTAAATATCGCGTATTAGAAGCATGATGAACGCGATGATGCGAAGGTGTATTAAAGAAAAACTCAAACCACTTCGGCATTTTTCGAATGAGTTCTGTATGAACCCAATACTGATAGATAAGAGAAATGCTCATCATCATCATCATCATCAATGGCGGAAATCCTACCAATGGTAACCACAACCACCAAAAAAATTTATATAACTGCTCCCCCCAGCTTTGACGAAGTGCTGTAGCAAGATTAAGTGTTTGCGATGAATGGTGATTAACGTGCGATGCCCACAGTATTCTTATTTCGTGGCTAAGGCGATGATGCCAATAGAACGTAAAGTCATCGGCAAAAAGAATAAGAATCCAAACCCACCAATGCCACCCCAGTCCACCGCCACTGCCATGCACTGCATTAAAAATAATTGTATACGTGCCGAGTGCAAGCCCCTTCATTAATAAATCAATTACTAATGAACCAAGCCCCATTCCTATAGATGAAACGGCTTCTTTAGTTTCATACAGGTTTAGTTTTTCTTTCCAGTTGATATAGAGTTCTGTGCCTATAGCAATTAGAAAAAATGGAATGGCATATACCACCGGGTCATCGGTGGGTTCCATCATTTTAAATATTTGAAGCAGCATGTTCTTGAACTTTATTTTGGAACTCACCCAAATAACGTGTAAACCACAACGCAGAGCCCAACGCAACAATGCCTGTTGCCGTTGCTGCCACAAAAATAAGCGATGAATCTTTCAGCAGCATAAAAATAAAAATGCTGATAGCGGCAATTCTTAAATACTCCAGTGCCGGCACCCAGCTTTTGCGTTCAAAAATTCCTCCGATGGTTACCAGCGAAAGAACAATGAGCGAAGCCACTTCTGCGCGTAGCAAAAAGTTTTCTTTAAATGGTGATTTTGATTGCAGCACTAAAAACGTGGTGGTGCCCACCAGCACCATTACAAATTGCACAAAAGCATAATTGGTTAAGCCTCCCGAAATTTCGGTATCGTATTTATGAAAGGTTTGCGGAGTTACTTCTTTCAATGGTTGAACTCCGCCTAACTCTTCGGGTTTCCAACCGGGCATTTTAAACATCATCAGAAAAAAATTCTTTACCTGCTTTACACGGAAAGCTTCGCGGAACAAATCAATCCAGTATTCAAAGTTTACCCATACCGGATTCCAGCTATTGGTTTGCTTGGTAATGCCGTACACCACTTCTTCTTCTTCTAACTGAAAAGTGCCAAACCATCTGTCAAAAACTATTAGTGTGCCTCCGTGGTTGCGGTCTATATATTTTGGATTTACTCCGTGATGAACGCGATGATGCGATGGTGTATTGAAAACATATTCAAACAAGGGATTCATTTTGCCAATGAGTTTAGTGTGAATCCAGAATTGATAAAGCGTTTGAAGCGAAGCAATAGTGATAAAAGTTGCAGGAGAGAACCCTACCACCGCAAGAGGAAGATAAAACACCCAACTAAAAACTCCTTGCAGCCATGCTTGCCGAAGTGCCACAGTCAAATTATATTCTTCGCTTTGGTGATGCACCACATGGCTGCCCCACAGGAAAGATATTTCGTGAGCTAACCGGTGAAACCAGTAATAAAAAAAATCTACACCAATGAAAAGGAGAATGAAAGTGAAAACATTTTCCTGTATTTTCCAAATGGAGTGCTCGTACAGATATAAGTAGCCGATGAACGTAAAAGTTTTAGTGAAGATGCCGCTTATTTGTGAGCCAATACCGCAACTTAAATTAGCTATAGCATCATTCATGCGGTAGTAGCTCAGACTTTTCATTTTAGTAATAAGCAACTCAACACCTATCAGCAGAAAGAAAACTGGAATGGCATAAATTATAAGACTCATGTTTATTATGAATTGACTTACGAAAGTAATTAATAGTTGAAGAAAGAGTGGTTACTGTTAACCCTCAGAAACTTTACAAATTGTCTATCTTATTCAGGTAAATTAGCGGAATCAATAAATTGCCATATAAGACAATTCGCGAAAAAAGAGTTTTTTTAAAAACAAATCCGTAATTTTGAGAAACCTAATGTAAAGCAATGTTTAAAAAATTGCGAAACATATAAGATGGAAAATTTGAAACCCTCGTTAAATAAGTTGCTTTTAGAAAAAGCAAAACAGAAGAAGAAAGAACCTCCTGTACTTATTTCAACAGTTTCTTTCATCTTAAAAAAAGTTGCTCACCCTACTCGATTATCGGTTATCTATCTTTTAGAAAAGCAGGGAGAAATGTCGGTGAATACAATGGTGCAGATTTTAGAATGTGAGCAATCGTTGCTATCGCATCACCTTAGCGAGTTAAGAGAAATAGGCTTGCTTAAAGCCGAAAGAAAGGGACAGCAGATTTTTTATTCAGTTACTGATACCAACCTTTCATCTATCCTTCATGCATTTGAGGAGTATAGTTTACCGGTAAGCAATCCGTAAATGATTATAAAGTTGCGTCCTTAGCTATCTCAATTCGCAGTCCAATAGCTTTCATATAATTCAGTGGATTAACACGCATATCCTGCGATAGTTTGAAAGTATATTTTCCTAACTGCGGAAAGTATGCACGCTCTTGTATAGGAATCTGAATATCGCAGTTATCGCCAAGCACATCGCCATGCCATTCACCGTTGGGTTCAGATAGAACAAGATTCACGCGCTTTTCAAATTGTCGTCCATCCGGAAATGTAGTTTCAATTTTTACCCACATATTTCTCCATTCAAAATTGAAACCGTGGCGCGCGCTTATATATATGTTGTAGTGTTGAACGGTATCTTTAATTTCTGCTGTGAAAGTTTTTGCATCAGCATAATCCCACTTGTCATTTACAAAATACTGTTGGCTTTCCATCACCACATTCTTATCGCACGAAACCAGCAATAAACAAATGAATAGATTGGTAAGTATGTAAATGAAAGGCTTGGGGAAAAATTTCATTTGTATTTTATTATCAAATCGCAACATCAAATTATTTTCTGCGATTGTTGCCTTTGCCCTGATGGCGTTGGTTTCCTCTGCGCTTTTTACGCTCTTTTTCTTCCAGCGTTTGCAAGGTAACCTGACCTACTAAGTCTTCGTGTTTGCTTTCGTCAACCTTCACTGTTTCAACAATCGCAAAATCATCTAAGCTCTTTGGCTTCTTACCGCCTTTATTCATAAAGAGCAGTTCTTTTACATCGGCAATATCGAGCTTGAAAAAATTGCCGCGTTGTGCGTCATACTCGTACCACATCTGCTTTTTCAGAACTTCTGTCTTTTTCAACCAGGCAATTCCTTCTTCGGTTTCAATCTTATCAGCATTCTTCGGGAAATTCTTAAGCGAATCATTGTATGAATCTAACTCATAATTCAAACAACATTTCAAACGTCCGCATTGTCCGCTTAATTTATCGCTGTTAATAGCTAAGTTTTGATAACGTGCCGCTTGAGTGGTAACTGATTTAAAATCGGTCAACCAAGTAGAACAGCACAGCTCTCTTCCGCAGGTGCCTATACCACCTACACGTCCGGCTTCCTGCCGCGCACCAATCTGACGCATTTCAATTTTCACTTTAAAGTCACGGGCATATATTTTCACCAGTTCGCGGAAATCAACTCGACCATCAGCGGTATAAAATATTGTTACCTTTTTATTATCACCTTGAAACTCAATGTCGCCAATTTTCATTTCGAGTTTCATCGTTCGCGCCACTGCACGTGCGCGCACCAATGTATCTTTTTCTTTGTTGCGCGCATCTAGTAGAGCATTTACATCCTGCTCATTTGCTATACGTAATATATTGCGTATAGTATCATCGCGCTCTGTAACCTTTCGTTTTTTCATTTGCAGCTTCACCAGTTCGCCTTGTAAACTCACTTCGCCAACATCATATCCCTGTGCCGCTTCTACTACTACTAACTGACCTTTGCGTAAATCTAGATTACCGTTGTTTCGATAGAAACCTTTACGAGAACCTTTCTTAAAGCTTACTTCTATGATATTGAAGTTTTCGTTGAACGAAATGGGCATATCAGCAAACCAATCCATTACGTTCATGCGGTTGCATCCTCCGCTGGAACAACCTCCTTTAGTCTGACAGCCGGATACCACGCCATCTTTAGCTGTTGTACATGTTGAACATCCCATTTTCTACAATTTATGTTGAGTACTTATTTTCTGAGTGGACGAAGCTAAAAGAAAAATTGAAACAGAATAGCGAAGGAAAGCGAAGGCACTTATTCAACTGGTATTTCTTCGTTCATAAAAACAGAAGCAATTTTGAATGAGTTGCTCATGAAAAGAATTTTGGGATTTCCGTTGCGTTCAATATGATAATGCAACAGGTTAAAAAGCTTTGAAAGTGTTTCTAACTGACTTGCCTCTAATTTAGATGAAAGTCCTTTGGCAAATTTCAATTCCTCGTCTTCCAGCTTTTCGCTGTTGCCTGTAAACAAAATCTGGCTGCATTCGCGCAGAAAGAATAACCCATATTTCAAAAATATCTTTTGGTTCTCCCGTCCTATTTTAGAAATTTCTTCTACCCATTCCATTAGATTGGAAGAATTTTGAGGCGTGTTTTTTTGTTTCAGATTAAAGCAACAAACCAACCAGCGGTGCAATAATTTATCGTTTGCATTTTCCTGACCTTCTGCATAGTTGAGTGCCGCATTAAAATTGCCATCGCTTATACGAGCAATTCGTAACGATGAACTTTCATCCATATCGAAACGCTTGAGTAAAGCGTCTTTTACATCTGCATCATCAATAGCACTTATTTTAATCAGTTGGGTTCGTGAAATGATAGTACTCAGTATCATTTCTACATTTTCTACAATCAAAATAAAAATAGTGTTGGCAGGCGGTTCTTCTATTACTTTCAAAAGTGTGTTTCCTGCTTCTTTTAAAAATTCCGCCAACCATATAATCTGAATTTTGTAAGCCGACTCATACGTTTTCATACTCATGCTTCGTATTATATCATGGCATTCGCGCACGGTAATATTTCCCTGGCGGTTTTCAGCTTCTATGCTTTGCAGCCACTCGTTTGCATTCATATAAGCATTGGAAGCAAGCGCACTTCGCCATTCAATGATATAGTCATTGCTGACAGGTGGTTCGGTGCTTTTACGAGGCACCACCGGAAAAGTGAAATGAACATCGGGATGAATGAATTTTTGGTTCTTTGCGCAACTTGAACATTCTCCGCATGAATCATTCTCCTGCTTGTTTTCACATTGCAGGTATTGAGATAAAGCCAAAGCTAAAGAGAGGTTTCCGTTTCCTTCGGGTCCGAGAAACATCATAGCATGAGGTATCCGTTTCGAGCGGGCAATATCGAGAAGGCGATGTTTTACTTCACTTTGTCCTATAACATCTTTAAACTGCATGGCTACTCTATCAACTTTAATATGTCTTCTGAAAGCGGGTCTACTGCCGAAGAAAAAATCTTAATCAGGTTTCCGTTTTCATCAATCAAATATTTCTGAAAATTCCATTTCACTTCGCTGTCGCGGTAACCGTTTAGTTCCTTCTTCATCAAAAATTCATACAGCGGATGCGGGTTGCTGCCAAGTATCTTTACCTTTGAAGTAAGCGGGAAGGAAACTTTGAAATTCACTTCGCAGAATTGTTCAATCTCTTTTTCAGTTCCGGGTTCTTGTTCGCCAAAATCGTTGCAAGGCAAACCAATAACTTCAAGTTTATCTTTAAAATTCTTATGAAGTTCTTCCAGTTGAGCGTATTGCGGAGTAAACCCGCAAACAGAAGCAGTATTTACCAATAAAATTTTTTTGCCCTTGAATTTAGAAAGGTTGAAATCGTTGCCTTTAATGTCTTTGAGCGGGTAATCGTAAACTGTTTTACTCATAATGTGAAAATAGAAATTCTAAATTAGCGGTCTGACCACATACGAATGAAACTCGCTCATATTATTAATCCGGTAAAAGTTCCTTCAACATCTGAGTTGTCGGTGGTGCAGCCCATTACTTTCGAAAGTATAAGAGTGGCGAAAGAGTTTTCAAACGGAAAGGCAGATGTGGAACTTTACACCATTTCTTTTGCTGAAGACAGAGAAATTATTCCTTCTTTTCTTACAAAACTGCCCGACCTCACTCGCTCTTTATTAGACGTAGGAAGTTTTACAAAGGCGAAGAAGTATCCTATTTTGATAGATGTATTCCGCGCTTTGTATAATGCAAGCGATGCGGAGTATCTTATTTATACCAATATGGATATTGCACTGATGCCGCAGTTTTATGTGGTAGTTGGCGATATTTTAAAAGGAGGATTTGACGCGTTGCTGATAAACCGCAGAGGAATTTTAGCTAAGTATAAAAGCATTGATGAGTTGCCTTTAATGTATTCTGATTATGGACAGCCGCATCCCGGTTTCGATTGCTTTGTTTTTAAACGTGAATTGCTCAACAAAATAATTCTAGAGAATATTTGTTTGGGAGTTTCATTTAGTGAAGTAGCACTGGTTCATAATTTTATTGCCTTTGCAGAAAAATTGAAATTGGTGGATGATTTGCATCTTACTTTTCATATTGGAACTGAAGTAATGCCTCCGCTTGAACCTGAGTCGTTTGGGCATAACAAGAAGGAGTTTCAGCAAAAGATTTACCCGATGTTAAAGCCGCATCTCGATATTCGTAAGTTCCCGTATAGTCAATTGCCATTTTATAAGCGCGTGCTTAAATGGATTTTAAATCCGAGTTTCAGAACTCATCAGGTGTTGGAAATGGAAGGAAAAAGTTTTCTCAGGAGGATGAAATACAAAATAGATTTATTGAGATTTTCTTTGCTTGATAGAATCAGATAATTTCAACCTCCAGATTTTTCAGCACTTCTTTTTTTGCATTAGATAATCGTTGCTTTATCCATACATCTACTTTATCTGTATCGTTCAATTCAATAATCGTTTTGTTTCCTTTTAGCCTAAGTGCAGCATTTCGAATCTTGGCGGTTTCAATCAGATAGATTTCCTTTTGAAGCATGTATTCGTAGCCCAAGCCGTATTCAATTTTTTTGGTACGGCTGAAACCAAGCGATGAGTTATAGTTATGTGCCGGTTTGTTGTTGCCTTTTACTTTGGCATATACACTTTGAATATCAAACAACAAAAAGAAAACATCGAGCATAGCAAGCGATGCCATTACGGGAATATCGCTTGCTAAAAATTTATCATCGTAAATAAATAAACCCGTGTAGGCGGTTTTGCTTTCCCAGTCAATAGAAGAAATATTGATGAGTCCGACCGGATTACTTTTATAGAAAATAAGAAAGAAAAAATTCTGTTCGTTGTTGATAGAGTCGAACCACTCCTGCTGCATATCGGAGGTTATATCTCCTTTGTAAAACATGAACTTCGAAATCTTACCATCATTGCGCCATTGGCGAATTAGTTCCGTTTGGTCTTTTTCCAACCGTTGCAGCGTAAGTCCGTAGCGGGTAATTTTCATCGTAAAACTTCCTGAATCAAATAAGGTGGTTTTCTATGCTGTAAGGCAAATAAACGATTGAGATATTCTCCAATTATACCAAGACTGAAGAGAATCATTCCCGTTGACATAAAAACAGAAACTATGAGAGCAGTAAATCCGAGCGGAGAGCCCATTGTTATTTTCATGTAGATGAAATAGATTACCAGGAAGAGGCAAATCCAAAAGGATAGAAAGCCAAACCAGGTCATAAACCTTAGCGGAACGGTGGTATAAGCAAAAATTAAATTGAGCGATAGAAAGGTCAATTTGGCTAAACTGTAACCCGATGTTCCTTCTCTTCGCGCGGCATGGCGTACTTGCTGCCATTCAATTTTGGTGGTATGCCACGAAAGTATTTCATCTACAAACGTAAAGGAGTGGTTGTAGTCTTTTATCTTATCAATAACACTGCGATGAATGAGTTTGAAACTGGAACCTTGACCAACCGTGTTGCCGAATTTCTCAAAAATAAAGCCTATAAAATTGCTTCCCCACTTGCGAATAGGAGCGTGTTGCCGTTCATTCATGTAAGTGCCGTACACTAAATCGGCTTCGGTTTCGCGCGCGCGGGAAATAAGCATCTCAATATCTTCAGGGAAAAACTGTAAGTCGTCATCAATCGTAACGATGTGTTCGCCTTTGGCATACTGAAAGCCGCAAAGCAATGCCTTATGTTGCCCGAAATTTCCTCGAAGGTGAATAGCAGTTAAATCTTCTTCAAATTTTTCTTTGAGCTTTCGGATTACATTCCAGCTCCCATCGGTGCTGTTGTCGTTTACTAAAACAATCTGATAAGTGGCGTTTAAATGAGTAAAGACATTGTCGATGCGTGTACACAATTCTTCCAGCGTTTTCTCGCTGTTGAACACCGGCACTACTACAGAATATTCAGGAGTAAATTCTTCCATCACAGTTCTATCAATTCGGGACAAACAATTTTTTCAGTTTCAATATACGCACTTCCCCACGACAAGCCAACACCAAAACCCGACAGCACAAGTTTAAGTTTTTTTGAAATAAGTGCTTCTCTCAGTTTTGTAACCATGGTAAGCGGCACGGTGGCTGAACTTGTGTTGCCATAGTCATACAAACTATAAGGCACTTTATCTGCTTCCACTTGCAGTTTCTTTCTTACACTTTCCAGCATCAGTAAATTTGCCTGATGAAAAACAAAATAATCAATCTCGCCTTTATCTGTTTTTCTTTCGCTGAGCAGGGTATTGATGTTAGGTGCTATTTCGCGCAGCGCAAAGTTGAAAATCTTCAGCCCGTCTAATTTCATATCGAGGTTGCTGCGGGTAATTCCTTTTTCATATTCTTTCATCACCAGCGATTCTTCCGAAAAGCGATGACGATAGCCGCCATCGGGAATGATGATGTCGTCATATTCCTTTCCATCGGTTTGAAGATTGAAATGTATTTGTTCATGCGCAGCATATTCAAGTGCGGTGGCTGTGCCTGCATCGGAAAATAAAGGAGCAGTGCTTTTATCCTGCATAGAAATTGTTTGGGTAGAAATATCGCCCACCAATAGCAGCGCTTTTGCGCCCACCATATTCTGCAATAAACTTCCCACTATCGAAAGCCCGTACACATAGCCCGAGCACCCGAGGTTTACATCAAAGGCAATACAGCTTTTAGATAAACCAAGTTTTTCTTGCAGCAGCGAAGATGTATTAGGAATGATGTAATCGGGCGTTTGCGTTACAAACACAAGGGCTTTTATTTCCTCGCGGTTCCATTGCAAATCGTGCAGCAGTTTTTCGGCAGCGGCAAGGCAAAGGTCGCTGGCGGTTACTCCCTGAGGAGCAACTCTTCGGTAACGGATACCAACCGTTTTTATAAAAAGGTCGCGCTCGTTTTCGCTCAGCAAAGCAAAATCTTTGTTATCCTCCACCTGTTTGGGAACGGAGGCGGCAAGTCCACTCAGCTTAATATGGGGTACGGTAAAAACCGCCATCTACTTGCGTTTAAGATTCGATAAATAAATCAAAATCATTTCCTGACTGTCGATTACACCGATGAAAGGCAAAGATTTCACAGATAAATCGGTGTAATCAATCTGTATTATCTGTGTAATCGTAACGAAGTTGTTCTTCATTTCCTTACTACCCTAATTCTATTTGCTGTTTACAATTTCGTAAAGGTCGGTAACGGTGTTGGCGTTTTTTAAATCTTCGGCAGTGATGGTTTTGCCGAATTCTGAATCAATCATAGCAATGACGATAAGCGCCAGCATACTGCCCCACTCTTCTGTTTTTCTAAACTCGGTATTACCGTCTATTGCCACCGGGTCTGCCTGATAAAAGCAGTCGGCAAACTTTTGAATAAATTCTTCCTTGAGCATACAACGCGCAATTTATAAAAGGTTGGGGGGCTTGCAAATGATAGTGGGCAATGAGCACGTATAAAAACATTTCCTGTATCTTTGGCAAAACAATTTGTTATGATTGATGTAATTCAAGTAAACTCGAATATACTCGGAGGCACACCTGTGTTTAAAGGCACCCGTGTGCCTGTGGAAGTTTTTTTCGACCACATGGAAGCAGGCGTTACCATCGAAGCGTTTGTGCAGGACTTTTCTACGGTTACCAAAGAGCAATGCGTGCAGGTGTTAGAACTTGCCGGCACAAGGGGTTTATATTATTGAGCAGAAATAGTCCATATCATAAAACCTGCGAGGTCTAAGATGCCTACCTACTCACCACCAACTTCTTAGTAACACTTCTGCCATCTGTTGTGTGAAGGGTTACAAAGTAAACTCCGCTGGCAAAATCAGTGATTAGTGTTTGGTGATCAGTAATTAGTTGAGCAGCTATCATTTTTCTGCCTGTTATATCGCTAATGGTGGCGGTGCTGCCAACCATGTTTTCATCTATACTAATAGTAACGCTGGTGGTGGCGGGGTTGGGGGAAATGAAGAATTGCGGGGTGGAGATTTCTGTAATACCAGTTGGTGCAAGAATATTTAGTTGACTCATTAAACCTCCTTCTGTTTTAAATACATAAAAAGAAGAATCACAATAAGTATTAGCACAATCGGAACTGCTTGCAGTTAAGCACACATAATACTGTCCCGGTTGTGTATAGGTATGCGAAGGATATTGAAGTGTGGATGTATTGCCATCTCCAAAGTCCCACAAATAATAAGTTAGGTTGCTTGCATAGCTTTGATTAAAACCATAGTAAACTCCTTGATTTAGAGTGTCAGGATAAATGGAAAAGAAAGCACGGCAGTAAGGACAGCCATTTGAATTAGTCGCGTCACAAAGTGGGATAGCATATAAATTGGCAGGATTACTGGACATATTATCAGGGTAGTTTGGAAGACAGGTAATACCCGTATTATAAAAAGAGAAATAATCAATCTTCTTTAAGCGTGGGAAACATTTCAGGAAGGGATTATTAAAACAAAAAAGGAAAGATAAAGTATCAGGAAGTTCCGGTAAGCTAGTAAGCAAATTATTGTGACAATAAAGTATGGTTACGGTTTTGGGTAGAGGAGGTAAAAAGGTAAGTTGATTATCTGTGCAGTAAAGTTCTTTTAAATTATCAAAATAACTCATACCAGTTAAATCGTGAATTGAAGAACTGTATACATCTATAATTGTATCACTTGTTATCGCAGTGCAGGTAGTATCCATCAGGTTTCCATTCATGCACTGCGGATAATGCTGATTTAAATAGGCTGCAAAATTAGTATCGGGTATGCCCACCCACTGCGCTCTTGCTTCGCACATTGAAACAACAATAAAGAAGGAGAGTAAATATTTTTTCATGTTGTTTGATTTATACCATAAATTTAACCCCTTCTTTCAACAAACCGAAAAAGATTACACAGATTCCATCGCTTTAAGCGATGGAATCTGTAAGCCCAACCAGTGCGGCAAATCGTGCCACGGTTTTAAACCGAGGCACGATTCATTGTATAATGGAATGATGGAGTAATGGAATAATGGAATGTGTTCATGGCTGTTTATTCCATTCATCCAGTATTCCATTTATCCATTACTCCATCATTCCATTACTCCAATTCCCTCACTCCTTTTCCACACTCCTTTATTGTCAGCAAAATATTTTTCTAAATTGCGCCCGCTATTATCAAACCACCCATGTAAATGATACATAAGCTACTTGTTTTTGTTACGCTTAATTTCCTATTTCTACATATATCCTTTTCTCAAACTGCCACCCTTCGCGGCACTATTAAAGACGGCAAAACAGGCGAACTGCTCGAAGGCGCCAATGTGGTGCAGCCCCCTGCCAACGGCACTACTACCGATGTAAAAGGCAATTATGAACTGAAGGTAACGCCCGGAGAGGTAACCCTCATTGTTAGTTATATCGGCATGAACCCCGATACACTGCGCACTACCGTTAAGGATGGAGAAGTAAAAACTTTCAATGTGAGTTTGGGCGGCTCGCCTGTTGAACTGCAACAAGTAGTAATTGGCGAAAGCAAGATTGCCGTTAAAATTCAGAAGATAACCCAGTCGGTAGATGTAATAGGCACACGTGTTTTGCAGAGCAACAACATTACCAACATGCAGCAGGCGGTAACCAAAGTGCCTGGAGTAACCATGCTCGATGGACAAATGAGCATTCGCGGAGGAAGCGGTTATGCCTACGGAACCGGCAGCCGGGTGGTGCTGGTAATTGACGAAATGCCTTTAATGACCCCCGACCGAGGCGAAATAAAATGGGCGTTTATCCCTACCGAAAACACCGAGCAGATGGAAGTAACCAAAGGAGCTGCGGTGGTGCAGTACGGTTCGTTTGCCTTAAACGGTGCGCTGAATGTTACTACCGCTTATGCGCGCGATACACCCAATACTATGTTCTCGCTCTTTTACGAAGGTATAGGTAAGCCACCCGTTGATTCTTTTCAATGGTGGAAACGGGGCGGTAAGTTTTTCGAAAACCCTAACACAGCGGGTTTCAGTTTTTTGCATAAGCAAAAGTTTGGCGATGTAGATTTTGTTTTCGGAGGAATGTTGCATGGTTCGCAAAGTTACCTCAACAATGAGTATGACCACTTTGCCCGCTTTAATAACAAACTGCGCTGGCAACCTAAAAATTTAAAGCGGCTTACAGTTGAACTTTCTACCAATATTCTTTACCGCAAAAGCGGCTTTCAGTTTTTTTGGAAAGATGGGGGACATCCGTACGAAGCAGCAAGTGGAGTTGATTTAGATGAGCGGTATTTCTATGCTTATATAGATCCCAAAATCCGTTTTCTGGACAAGAAAAACAATCAGCACAAACTTTACACCCGTGTTTACCGCCAAAATAATTTAGATGGTCAAACCGATTTTTGGGTGTTCCGCGCAGAGTATCACTTCCGCCACGATTTCGGCAAGCTCGTTACCCTTACTTTGGGCGTAAATAACGAACATGCTATTGTAAAAGACGGTGCCCTGGGCACCCACCAAACCGATTTTGGCGGAGGCTATGTGGCAGCCGAACTAAACTGGAAATGGCTGAAATTAAATGCCGGTGTGCGCGAAGAATTTTACCGCCTGGACAGTGCCATTTCGCCTACCATTCCTGTGTTCCGATTGGGAGTAAATTTTGAAATACGCAAGTTCAACTATATCCGCGCTTCGTTTGGTCAATCATTCCGGGTGCCAAGTGTGGCAGAAAGATTTGTTACTTACGAATTGGCGGGCATTCGCATTCTGCCCAACTACACCATTAAACCCGAAAAAGGTTTTACCATGGAACTTGGTTATAAGAGAAGTTTCAAAATCAACAAGTGGTTAGGCTATTGGGATGCCGTTGCCTTCTGGACAGAGTTTAGAGATATGATAGAATTTCAGTTTGGTATTAATTCTACTCCGCCTAATTTCTACCCTTATTTTCAATCGCAAAATGTAAGCAAGGCACGAATATTCGGTTTAGAAACTTCGATAGTAGGCGAAGGTAAAATGGGGCCGGTGGATGTGACAGTTATGTTGGGTTATACCTATTTCTATGGTGTTGATTTGAACGATACTGCCTATGGCGTAAATAAGCGAAATAATAATGTAGGCAAATTTATAGGCGATGCGTTTACACACTTTGTGCTACCTACAGCTAAAGATGATTATGTGTGGGATTCTCTCACAGCAGGTATGCTCAAGTACCGTAACCCGCATACTTTTAAAGCAGATTTTGATTTTATTCTGTTCGGCAAATATCGTATTGGTACTTCTATGCAGTATTATGGTTTTATGACACAGATTGATAAAGTTTTTGGCGTATTTATTCCCGGAATCAACGAGCAGCGCCAGGAGAAAAGAAATAAAGGCGACTTTGTTTGGGATATGCGCGTGGGCTACGAAGTCAACAATAATATATCCTTTAATTTCATTGTTAAGAATATACTCAATACCAATTACGCTGTTCGGATAGCCCACCCCGATAGACCCCGTTCGTTTACCGTTCAAATGAATGTAAACTTTGGCGGTAAGCAGCGGAAAACAAATAGTTGATGAAGGATTGATTAGGTTTTACGTCTGCTTTTTACTAATCACTAATTCACCCATCAACTAATCTCTTTTTATATATTTACAACTCATCACTAACACAAAAAATAATCGCCATGAAAGATTTTACCAGACTGTTTGATATCATCTATTCTCAAAAAGCCGATTTTGAACAACCCGATGCCTTTGCCTGCAAAACAAATGGCGAATGGAAAAAATACTCCACCCAGGATGTTATTGATACGGGCAACAAAGTGAGCCTTTCGCTTTTAAAACTCGGAGTTAAGCCCGATGATAAGGTAGCTATTGTATCTAACAACCGCCCCGAATGGAATATGGTTGACTTGGGCATACTTCAAATTGGCGCAGTAAACGTTCCGGTGTATCCTACCATCAGCGAACACGAATACAAATTTATTTTTAACGATGCCGAGATTAAATATGCTTTCGTATCCGACAAAAATCTCTTTACAAAAATCTCAAACATCAAAAGCGAAGTTCCTTCGCTAAAGGAAATTTTCAGCTTTGAAAAAGTAGAAGGATGCAAACACTTCAGCGAGTTTTTAGAAATAGGAAACGGAGGAGATTTAAGCGAAGTAGAAAAAATAAAAGCATCGGTTAAACCCGAGTCGTTGGCTACTATTATTTATACATCGGGCACTACCGGCAATCCGAAAGGAGTAATGCTTTCGCACAACAACATTGTAAGCAATGTAAAGGCAGTGTTGCCTGTTCTTCCGCTTGATAATACAAAAAGGGTTCTCAGTTTTCTTCCACTATGCCACATTTTTGAGCGAGTGGTAGTGTATGTATACATAGCGCGTGGAGTTTCGGTTTATTATGCCGAGAGCATGGAAACTATTGCTGAGAATTTGAAAGAAGTAAAACCGAATTTCTTCACTTCCGTTCCTCGTTTGTTAGAAAAAGTTTACATCAAACTGCAAGGTGCTGCCGCTAATCTCGAAGGCTGGAAGAAAAATCTTTACAACAACGCACTTGCCTTCGCTCAAACTTACAGCACCGAAAAAGAATACGGATTGGGTGATAAATTAAAGATGGCGGTTTACAATAAGCTCATTTACTCAAAATGGCGCGAAGCGTTGGGTGGTAACTGTGAGGGAATTGTAACTGGTGCGGCAGCATTGAATCCGCTTCTTGCAAGAGTATTTACTTGCGCAGGTATTCCTATTATGGAAGGATATGGACAAACAGAATCATCGCCCGTTATTTCTATCAATCCGTTCTCGTTAGACAGAATAAAATTCGGCACGGTAGGAATTCCTATTGAAGGTTGCGAAGTAAAACTGGAGCAGCGCGAAGGTATGGCTGCCGGAGAAGGTGAGATTCTTGCCAAAGGTCCCAACATTATGATGGGCTACTACAAACGCCCCGACCTTACAGCCGAAACAGTAGTAGATGGCTGGTTGCGAACAGGAGATGTAGGTACGTTTGTAGAATACAAGGGGGCGAAGTATATTAAGATAACCGACCGCGTAAAAGAACTCTTCAAAACTTCGGGTGGCAAATACATTGCGCCACAGCAGATTGAAAATACCATGAAGGAGATTCCTTACATTGAACAGATAATGGCGGTGGGAGAGAACAGAAATTTTGTTTCGGCACTTATCGTTCCTAACTTCCTCAATCTGTCTGAGTGGTGTTTAAAACATGGGGTATCAGCAAAAACTCCGGCTGAAATAGTTAAGAACGCAGAAGTTCAAAAACTTTTCCGCGATGCCATTGATAGCAAAAACAAAAATTTCGGAAGTTGGGAAACCATCAAAAAATTTGAGTTGATGGAGAAAGAATGGAGTATGGAAGGAGGGGAACTTACACCTACTATGAAGGTTAAACGCAAAGTGGTGAATGAGAAATACAAAGAGTTGATTGAAAAGATATACTCTAATTAATTTTTAAATATGCAAATCGGATAACAAAGATGCCATCGCCTAAAGTGATGGCATCTTTGTATAACAATGAATCTGCTAAATCCTTTTTGGGCTCGCAAACGCATCGCACAACTAGATGCAGAGAAAGATGCACATGAAATTGCTCACCTCGCCTTTGAAGTTCGCTACGGAACAAAACTTTTTACTCACTCTATTTTTTCGGTAGCCTTTGCACGTCAGGCGGCTGTGCCATCCATTGCAAAGGTTTTGTATCGCAATGGCAAAGGGGGAATTATAACTAATACAAAAAAGCGAAACAACGATACACTGCTATTCTTCGGAGAATTCTATAAGCATGGTGATTCGAGTTCAGGAAGAGAAGCCGTTGAACTGCTGAATTTCATTCACAGCCATTTCCCAATAACCAACGAAGAAAACCTTTATACCCTTGCTACTGTAGTTTGTGAACCCAAACGCATGGGTATCTTTCTGGCAAACAAACAGATGTTTTCGGAAAAAGAATTCCGTGCGCTATACAACTTATGGAAACGAATGGCTGAGTTAATGAACATTCATTCTATTCCTGCTGATGAAGAGAAACTATATAAATGGTATGAAGATTTTGAGAAGAAGAACTACGGCTATACCGATGAAGGGAAAAAAATTGCCGAAGCTCTTGCAGCAGAATTTGCCGAACGATGGTATCCTTCCTTTATGAGATATCACGGCACTCAATACTACTATAGTCTGTTTGATGATTTTCTTTTGCAAGCACTTCACATTCCAAAACCACATTTCATTTACCGCTACGGAGTAAAGTTATACATGTGGTTTCAACTGCGCATTTTGTTTCAACTTTTGCCTGACCCCAGCGATAGAAATGTGCTTGATTATTACACAAAGGATTATTTGCCCGATTATCATATTAGTAAGGTGGGTCCGTTTCCAGTGAAGAACGCAGTTCATCAAACTCAACCAACAAAATAAATTTCCGTATGGTAAATTCTTCTACTGCACGAATAACTTCTGTTGATTTACTGAAAGGAATAGTAATGGTCATCATGGCACTCGACCATGTGCGCGATTACTTCCATTACGATGTTCATTTTTTCGACCCAACTGATATAGCCCTAACCACGTTGCCAATTTATTTCACGCGTTGGATAACGCATTTTTGCGCTCCAACCTTCAGTTTTCTGGCGGGCACTTCAGCTTTTTTTGTAAGCACCCGAATGACTCGCGCTGGAGTTTCTACTTTTCTTATTAAGCGCGGTTTGTGGCTCATGCTGCTTGATGCTACGGTTATCTCATTTGCCTGGATGTTCGATTTTGAATTTCACCTGATACTACTTATTACAATCTGGTCGTTGGGGGTAAGTATGGTTTTTTTAGGAACCTTAGTTTATTTACCTCAATGGGCAATTGTAATCGTAGGGTTTGCAATTGTATTCGGACATAATGCGCTCGATAGTTTTCATTTTGATGGCAACCCTCTTTGGGCATTTCTGCATGACGGAGGATTATTTCAGGTAGGAAATTCCTCTATCATTTTCGGTTATCCGGTTCTTCCGTGGATGGGAGTAATGGCACTTGGGTTTTGCTTCGGTTCGTTTTACGATAAATCTTTTAATGCAGAGAAGCGAAAAAAAATTTTGAGCATCATCGGTTTTTCGAGCATCGCTTTGTTTGCTATGCTTATCGCTTTAAATGTATACGGCAATCCAAAGCCATGGAAGTATTACGACACACCGCTGAAAACGGCTATGTCCATAATGAATCCTGAAAAGTATCCCCCATCGCTTTGGTTTATTCTAATGACACTTGGTCCTTCCATTTTATTTCTTGCACATGCCGAAAAACTAAAAGGCAAAGTGGTAGATATGCTTTGCACCATTGGTAGAGTTCCGTTTTTCTATTACATCGCACACCTGTTTTTGATTCATGTATTGGCAATGGCTGCTGCACAATTTACGGGCTTTCATTGGCAGTCGATGATTTTAATTGATGATTGGGTAGGTTCAACAAAACAATTAAACGGTTACGGATTCAGTTTACCAGTTGTTTATTTAGTATGGGTGGCGGTGGTGGCAATGCTCTATCCTTTATGCGTATGGTACGACCGCTATAAAACCACGCACAAAAATTATTGGTGGTTGAGTTATTTGTAATGACCAATCTATGTAAATCATAAAATCAGCGTCATCCGCGTTCCATTTGTATTTTGCATTTAATTAAATCCCGACTAAATGAAATTTGAAGAATACCGCTCCCACGATGCCACCTCTCTAGCTGAATTAGTAAAAAAGAAACAAGTAACTCCTGCTGAACTTCTCGAAAC
>JBKJJB010000241.1:0-8301 GCA_046598235.1 Chitinophagales bacterium | reverse complement strand
GCGGGGATAGTAGTTCATGGGCAGTTCTTTTATTTTATATCCCATTTTAGAAACCTTAGCCGTAACCTCCGGACAAAATTCAAAGCGGTCATATTGCAAGGGAATTTTCTTCAATATATCTGATTTAAAAACCTTGTAGCAGGTAGCTTCATCAGTGATGTTCTGTCCATACATAGTATTAACTACCCAACTTAGAAACCGCGCTCCGAATTTGTAAGCGAAATACAAACTTTTTTCACTCTTATTAAGATAGCGCGAACCATATACTACACTTGCTTCGCCACTTTTGATAGGTGCTGTGAGGTGTATAAAATCATTGGGATCGGTTTCAAGGTCGCCATCCTGAATGGAAATAATTTCTCCGGTGGTATGCGGAATGCCGGTTTTGATGGCACCTGTTTTACCTTTATTTATTTCGTGGTAGAATATCTTAATCCCTTCTTTGCCTTCGTATTCGTTTTTTAGGATGTCGCGAGTGCCATCGGTAGAGGCATCATCAACAATTACTAATTCTTTATCAATAGGAACCGCCTGCACCTTGGCAATTATTTCGCGAATGGTTTTTCGCTCGTTAAAGACCGGCATGATAACAGAAAGTTTCACCTTTAGATGGGATTGTAAGCGGACAAAACTAAAAGAAACAACGGATTGAAGAAGAAAGTTTGCAGTAGTATAATAGCGTAATAAAAAGTAGGATTCTTACTTCGTTATATTTATTGGGCTATAACGCCTTCGGCACAAACAATTACTTTGTTGTTGAGGCATTCTACAAAACCTCCGGTAATACTGAAGCTTTTACTTCCTGAAGTATCTTTCACTTTCACAGTGCCTTTTCCCAAAGCAGAAATAATAGGTGCGTGATTATTTAATATTTCAAATAAACCATCCACCCCGGGAAGACTAACCAAGTTGGCTTCTCCGCTGTAGAGCTTCTTTTCAGGTGTCAATATATCAAGTGTCATCTCTGTATTAAAGTCCCCTTTAGGGGATTTTGTTTCTCCCGCCTTATAGCGGGAAGGGGTTTATTTTCCTGCATCTGCAATCAATTTCTCTCCCTTAGCAATAGCTTCTTCAATTGAACCTACTAAGTTGAAAGCTGCTTCAGGGTATTTATCTACTTCTCCATTCAATATCATGTTGAATCCCTTGATAGTTTCTTCAATCGGAACCAACACACCTTTCAAACCGGTAAACTGCTCGGCAACATGGAACGGCTGTGATAAGAAACGCTGAACACGTCTTGCGCGGTGAACCACCTGACGGTCTTCTTCGCTCAACTCATCCATACCAAGGATGGCGATAATATCCTGTAACTCTTTGTAGCGCTGAAGAATCTCTTTTACTCTCATGGCACAACCGTAATGCTCGGCACCAAGAACTGCCTCCGAAAGAATCCGTGAGGTTGAATCCAAGGGATCCACCGCAGGGTAAATACCCAACTCGGCAATCTTACGGCTTAATACCGTTGTTGCATCTAAGTGGGCGAAGGTAGTAGCCGGAGCAGGGTCAGTCAAGTCATCGGCAGGAACGTAAACCGCCTGAACAGAAGTGATAGAACCTCTCTTGGTAGAAGTAATACGCTCTTGCATCAATCCCATCTCAGTAGCAAGTGTTGGTTGGTAACCTACCGCTGAAGGCATACGACCTAACAATGCCGATACCTCAGAACCTGCCTGGGTGAAACGGAAGATATTATCAATAAAGAAAAGGATATCGCGACCGCCTTTAGCATCGTTCTTATCTCCGTCACGGAAATATTCTGCAATAGTCAAACCTGAAAGAGCCACACGTGCACGCGCACCCGGTGGTTCGTTCATCTGCCCGAACACCAGCGTTGCTTGTGATTGTGCCAAAGCAACAGGGTCTACTTTCGATAAATCCCATCCGCCTTTCTCCATGCTGTGCTTAAACTCTTCGCCATATTTCACAACGTTACTTTCAATCATTTCACGTAACAAGTCATTTCCTTCACGCGTTCTTTCACCCACCCCAGCAAACACCGAAAGACCGGCATACGCTTTAGCGATGTTGTTGATCAACTCCATGATAAGAACGGTCTTACCTACACCCGCACCACCGAACAAACCAATTTTTCCTCCTTTGGAGTAAGGTTCCAAAAGGTCAATTACTTTAATGCCAGTGAACAGAACTTCCGCATCCGTTGCCAAATCTTCGTAAGCAGGAGGCATACGGTGGATTGGATAACCGCCTTCTTTCGAAACCGGAACATTGATACCGTCAATCGCTTCGCCAATTACATTGAAAAGTCTTCCTTTAATAGACTCACCAACCGGCATAGTGATAGGTGCACCTAAGTCAATTGCATCCATTCCTCTTCTCATACCGTCTGTTGAATCCATCGCTACGGTGCGAACGGCATCTTCTCCTAAGTGCTGTTGCACTTCCAGGATTACTTTTTGTCCATTATCTCTGGTTACTTCAAGAGCGTCCAAGATTTTAGGGAGCTTTGCGCCTGCTGCATCGAAACTTACATCCACTACGGGTCCGATGATTTGTTTTACTTTTCCGGTATTAGCCATCTATATATTAGTTAGAGGTTTAAAAATTGCGGTGCGAAAATAGACAGTAAACTCAATTTTCAAAATGATTGATTTAAAATATGGAAAAGAAGATTCTTCACTTTCTATATTCGCTGTATGAAAGTAATTTCATTTTTTAGTAACAGAGCACTTCAAAAATCCGTTTTGGTAATTTTTGTGCTCATGTTTTGCTCTTTCAAGGGCGAAGATAAATCGGAGTTGCAGTATAGAAACTACGTAACTGCAGTTCGCAATAAAAGTAATTTTCAGAATTACTTAGTGGTGCGGGTGATGGATGTAAACAAGAATGAATTGCGCGAGTTTTGCACGCTTGGATGTTTCTTTCGCAATGCCTTGCATAAAGAATGGAAGTTGGATTACGATAAACTGTCGGATGATTTGGTGATGGCAAAAGCGAGTTTGAACAGTCCGCGGCTCTTTGAACTTAAAGATTCAACCGCCATTCAATATCTCGGAATGGATTTGTATTCCAACGATGACCTGACTCTGCTTGAAAAGCAGATTGATTTTAAGAAGCTGGCGAAGGAGATTGTAGCGGCTAAGAAATGGGAGAAGACTTTTGGCGATGATGATAAACTGATGCGGATGTATGCTCATGCTTTGTTCAATCAGGGAATTATGACCGGGGAAGACATAACTGCGGAGGGTGGCGTACTAAAATATCCTGAGTAACTATTGCAAACTTTCAAATCGTCCACGTAGTCAACCCATGCTGAGTAAAATTATAGCGCATTACTCTGCCGCCTAATTTGTTGAGGGTTTTAAGCTGCTTTCAGTTTAATAACTTCCAACTCAGTTCCGCTGCTGAATCTTTCTTCTGCCATTTCCAAAACCTTACGGGTAGTTGCTTGGTCAAGCAGGTAATTGCCGCAGGTATCGCAAACTTCGGCATTTACATCTTTGATTAAGATAATGGAATTGTTGCGCTCCAGTTTTACAGTTACTTTACCCAATGTATAAACTCCGTGTTTACAGATTAAACAGTTCATGGCTTTTGTTTTCTGGTTTTAAAATCGGTTTCAAACTTATCGGTGTTCGGTTCATAAGCAGTTATTACAAAACATCTTTTTCCTGGTTCATCAAATCCCACCACTAATGAATCGGTCCTCTGTTTGCCATAGCAAAGATAAGTCGGCTCGGAAAAGGTGTATCGTCAGGATAATTTTCAATCGTTTCTCCATTCACAATTGCGTTTTCTGCTTCCTGTTCTGTTATTCCTCTCCTAGCCATAAACTCAATGGCGTGATTGGTATATTTCAAAATTTCACAACGCATATGAGCGAAGATAAATAAAAATATAAGGGGTGATTTGCAATTTTCAAATCGTCCAGGTAGTTAACCCATGTTGCGTAAAATTGTAGCGCATCACCCTGCCGCCTAATTTATTCAGCGTTTCAATCACTTTAAATTTAGAGTTGTAGGGTGCGTAGAAAATCATAAAGCCTCCACCGCCTGCGCCTGAAATTTTTCCTCCGGTTGCTCCGGCTTTAAGTGCTGCGTTGTAAATTTTTTCGAGTTGAGGATTAGAAATTCCTTCTGCCATTGCTTTTTTATGTTCCCATCCATCGTGGAGGATTTTTCCGATGCCGTCAATATCTCCTTGTAGCAATGCCTCTTTCATATTCACGCTTTGCTCTTTTAAACTGTGCATGGCATCAATTGACTTTGTGTTTTTCTTTTTTACATTCTCTGATTGCTTGGCAATAATTGAAGATGACAATCGTGAAGTTTCGGTAAAGAATAGAACGAGGTTATTTTCCAACTCATGCAGCCATTTGCTTTTCACTCGAAGAGGATTTACAATCACTTTATCATTCTTATAAAACTCCATATAGTTCACTCCGCCAAAAGTGGCAGCGTATTGATCCTGCCTGCCTCCGTGCATTTTTAAATCTTCTCGTTCAATGCGGTAAGCAAGATGGGCAATATCATATTCACCTAGCGGAAGTTTCAACCATTCTACAAATGCCCCGAGAATTGCCACTACTAAAGTAGAAGATGAGCCAAGTCCCGAACCTGGAGGAGCATCTACATAAGTAGTAAGTTCAAAAGCCAGCGGTTTTTTTACAAAATCTTTTACCACACGATTGTAAACTCCCTTTGCCAAATCGAGTTTTCCGTTTATCTCTAATTTCTTTTTTGAATCAAGCGTTATTTCTTCGTTGCGGTCAACTGCTTTGATATGAATTTTATTTCCGTTCAGCGGTTTGATAGTAGCATAAGCATACATGCCAATGGTAATATTTAGAATAGCTCCACCATATAAATCGGCATAAGGAGAAACATCGGTGCCACCACCGGCTAAACCAATTCGTAAGGGAGCTTTACTGCGATAAATCATGGGGCAAGTTTAAGAAATACAATGGAACGCGGATGACGCAGAATTTTCAGGATAAATACAATGATTTTTAAAATCCGCGAAAATCTTAATCATCTGCGTCATCCGCGTGCTAATGTATTCTGTATTTCAATAATCTTTTTCAGCATTTCGCTCCAAGCATATTTTTTCTTCTCAATTTTTATGTTGTCGCGCATCAAAAATTCTAAATGTTTTCCGTAGAAATCTACAAGTGCATCGGCAATGGCTGTCGGATTCGGCTCTACTACATAACCAACTTTACCATGAGGAACAATTTCAGGTAAGCCGCCAACATTGGTAACAAGCATTGGTCTGTCAAAATGATAACAGATTTGAGTAACTCCGCTTTGTGTAGCGTGTTTGTAGGGTTGCACCACTATATCAGCAGCACAGAAATAGTTACGCACTTCGTTATCAGGAATAAAATCAGTTTTCAAAATCAATTTATCGCGAATGCCCAGTTGCTGAATCATATCGGCATAAGGTTTTGAATCGGTGTAAAATTCTCCGGCAACAATCAGTTTCATATTCAGGTTACGAATACGCTCATCTGCCATTGCTTGCAAAAGCAAATCCAATCCTTTATAATCACGAATGAACCCGAAGAAGAGAATGTATTCTTCGTTGATAGCTAATCCAAGTTTCTCATAAGCTTCAGTTTTGGTAATGGCTTCTCCAAAATTATCGAAGAGAGGATGCGGGGAGAAAAGCTTTGGCTTTGCAGAATCAAATTTGTTGAGGTCATCAAGTACTGATTCGCTCATGGCAATAAAACCATCTACGCTACTAACAAAATACTTTGCCAGTGCAAAATCACCAATTCGTTTTTCGTGAGGAATTATATTATCAATGATTGAAATGACTTTTGTTTTCTTATTCTTCTTTACAATGCGCGAAATAGTTCCAAGACAAGGAGCCATAAACGGCAGCCAAAACTTTACGATTAGTAAATCTGCATTCAGCTTTGCAATTTCTTTTCCAACCTTATACCAGTTGAAAGGATTAATTGAATTAACTTTTACATGAATGTATAAATCATCGGGTGCCGGTGCATCGCTGTATTGTGAAGTGCCGGGAAAAAGAAATTCTGGATACTGAAGAGAGAAAGTATAAATCTGAACGCTGTGCCCTTGTCGTATAAATTCACGCGCTAATCTTTCGTTGTAAGAAGCAAGACCTCCGCGAAGAGGATGAGCACTGCCAAGGATTACAACTTTCATAAGCCCCACCTAACCTCCCCGAAGGGGAGGAATTGAGTAGTTGATAAATTTACCATCACCCTTTCAAATTAAGTTTAGATGCTATGTCGTATTGATTTCTATCAGGTGCTTTGCGAGAAATTAACTCTCCAAGAAATCCGGCAACAAAAAGCTGAACCCCCACAACAATAGAAACCAAGCCGAGATAAAAAACCGGACGCTCAGTCATTCGGTATTGTTCGAAAACAAATTTGGCGATGGTTAAATAAAATACAACGCAAAAACCAAAAAAGAAACTCAGCACTCCCAATCCACCAAAGATATGCATTGGGCGATTCGCAAAGCGGGTCATAAAAGAAACAGAAAGTAAATCGAGGAATCCGTAGAGGAATCTTTCCATTCCGAATTTTGTAACTCCGTATTTGCGCGCCTGATGCTGCACTATTTTTTCACCAATATTTCTGAAACCTGCTTTCCGCGCAAGGATTGGAATGTAACGGTGCATCTCTCCGTAAACCTCCACACTCTTCACTACTTCATTTTTATATGCCTTCAAGCCGCAGTTCATATCGTGGAGTGGAATGCCGGTCATCCAACGTGTCGTGCCGTTATACAATTTGGTAGGAATTGTTTTAGTAATGGGGTCGAAACGTTTTTGTTTCCATCCGCTTACCAAATCAAAACCTTCTTCTGTAATCATTTTATAAAGTCCGGGAATTTCATCAGGTGAATCTTGCAAATCAGCATCCATAGTAATCACTACATCGCCTTCGGCATGTGTAAATCCAACCTGCAAACCTGCGCTCTTACCATAATTTCTCCTGAAACGAATTCCTTTGATGTTGGAACTTTGCGCTGAAAGTTTTTCAACCACACTCCACGATTTGTCTTTGCTGCCGTCATCAATCAGCAAAACCTCATAGGAGAAATTATTTGCCTTCATCACCCGCTCAATCCATGCCGTGAGTTCGGGAAGAGATTCTTCTTCATTAAATAAAGGGATGACAACGGAGATTTGCATTTATGATTCGGATTTGATAGGAATTTGTTGCTCAGAACGTTTTACGAACAGAGCTACGAGTAAAGAAAGAAAAATAGTGAAACATCCGGATATGCCCCATGCAATATTACGCAACATTGATAGTGTTAGTTTATCTAACCCAGCCATACTTTCCTGAATCATTTCATCCGAAAGCCCTTTTCTTTCTGCTTCATCATTCACAGCATTTCTAGTATGTTCAATAATGGTCTCAAAAAGATTTGAATCAATAATTTTCATTAGTAATTCATAGGTAAAAATGTTTAATAAAATTATTCCTGAAAGCGAAATAACAAATACTGACAAGAATGAATTTCCAAAAGAAATGTCGCCACCTACTTCCTTTCTATAAGTAATACCGCCCAATATCATGAAAAAAAGAACGGGTAAATATACTATGAGCATCCAAATACTTGTAGAGACTTTTTGCGGAGAAATCAGATAAATTAATAATTGAAAAATAATGCCGGATATGCCCGCAATAAAGCCAAACTTTAGCGGTGTTAGCATTTTCATGAAACCAGTTGAAGCTTGCCTTTATTGATTACACCAATTGCTTTGCCAACGAATTGTGTTCCTACAAAAGGCGTGTTCTTCGATTTTGATTTAATATCTGCTTCGGAGAATGTCCATTTTAATTCTGGATTGAAAAGTGTAAAATCAGCTTCAGCACCTTCTTCAATTTTATTTTTTAAACCAAGAATTTTTCTCGGGTTGTTTGAAATCGCTTCAACGATTTTAGATAATTCGACTTTCCCTTTCAAAGCTGTGTTTGCTACTGCAAAGCAGGTTTCTAAACCAATCATTCCGAAATCAGCTTTATCGAACTCTAATTTCTTGCACTCTTCATCCTGTGGCTGATGCGCTGATGTGATGGTATCTATGGTTCCATCCTGAATGCCTTTAATGAGTGCAGCGATATCTTCTTTGGAACGCAAGTGTGGATTCACTTTGTAGTTAGTATCATAATCGCCCACTGCGCTTTCATCTAGCAATAAATTATAAGCATTTACCGAAGCAGATATTTTTAAATCCTTCTTCTTCGCCTGACGAATTAATTCTACCGACTTCTTTATAGATATATCAAGAAAGTGAAGCTTTGAGTTAGTGTATTCGAGAATATAAAGATCGCGGCTTACGGAG